>JAYUXQ010001010.1:0-7841 GCA_043752905.1 Nannocystis sp.
TCTGCGGCGCGGACGCCAGCTGCGAGCCAGGCCTGCTGTGCGCCTCGAACACCTGCATCCCCCACGACGCCGTGACGAGCTCGGGCACGACGCCGCCGACGGCCACGACCATGGAGGACACCGGCGATACCGGGACCTCGACCGAGACCGGCGGGCACTCGACGGGCATGACCGAGACCGGGGACAGCGAGTGCGACCCCGCGATGGGCGTCACCAACCCGGCCTGCAGCGACCCGGCGAAGCCGTACTGCGGCGCGGGCGGGGTATGCGTCGCCTGTTCGGCGATCGCGTGCGGCGCCGTCTCCGGCGACACGCCGGTCTGCGACGAGGCCTCGGGTCTATGCGTGCAGTGCAACGCGAGTGACGACGCGGCCTGCGGCGGCACGACGCCGCTTTGCGACGTCGCGGCCTCGGCGTGCACCGGCTGCACGGGCGACGCCCAGTGCATCGGCAGCGCCTGTCAGCAGGAGACCGGCGCGTGCTTCGGCGCCGTCCTGTTCGTCGACCGCGGGGCCGACTGCGCCAGCGCCAACGGCACCAACGATCTGCCGTACTGCGAGATCGGTGAGGCGGCCGCCAAGCTGACCGCGGAGCCGACCGCGATCCTCGTCAAGCCGAGCCCGATGCCGTACACGCAGCAGGTCCAGATCGCCGCCGGACGCACGGTGGCGATCGTCCGCAACGGCAACGGCATCGCGCGCATCGAGGTCTCTGGCACCGATGCCGTGCAGGTCAGCGACGGCGCGACGCTGCGGCTCAGCGCGATGCAGATCAGCAAGGGCGAGGTCACCAAGGGCATGTTTTGCACGGGCGCCAGGGTGACGCTCGACCAGACCCAGGTGATCGACCGCAAGGGCCTCGGCATCGAGGCCGTCGACTGCGAGCTGACGCTCCGGCAGTCGCGGGTGTGGCTCAACCTCGGCGGCGGGATCAAGGTCAACGGGGGCAAGCTTCGCCTCGAGAACAGCTTCGTGGTCACCAACGGCGGCTCGTTCACGGCGATCTCCGGGATCGTGATCAGCAACGGCGCCACGATCGACGCGCTGTACTCGACGATCGCCGACAACGACGGCAAGGCCGGCGTCGAGGACTCGATCGACTGCACCAACGCCGGCATCGTCGCGCTGCGCAACACGATCGTGTTCGGGCAGAGCGCGGCGAGCTCGGTCGACTGCGCTGGCGCGACCGCGACGACCAGCGTGATCGACTCGGCGATGCTGACCGGCGAGGGCAACGTGACGCTCCCCGGCCTCGACCCGGCGTGGTTCGTCGGTCCCGAGACCGGGAATTTCTCCATCAAGGCCGGCGCGCCGTTCGAGGACGTGGCGATCTGGCTGACCGGTGATCCCACCCGTGACTACGACGGTGACGCACGCCCGGGCCGCGACGGCGCCAAGGATTACGCGGGCGCCGACCGCCCGAAGTGACCGCAGCCCACATGGGCAGTCGATGCGCGCCGCAGGGGCACCGCGGCCGGCCGCTGTGGGCCGCCGAGCGGCGTTCTCATGGTGTTTGTGGGGTGTTTTGCGGCGCGCTTGCGCGCCGCACCATTTCGGCCCGCCGATTGTCAGCCCGCGGGCCTTCAGGCAATACTGGCCGAACCATGACTCGGTCCATCGGTCTGCTCGGTCGACTGCTCGGGGCGGGCGTCTTTTTTGGCGTCGCGTGCACGGGTGACCTGGGGATGATGACCACCACCGAGAGCGACACGACGGACTCGCAGTGTCCGATCGGCAGCCTCAATTGTCCGTGCACCTCTGGCTTCTCGTGTGACAGCGGGCTGCTGTGCGCGCAGAAGACCTGCGTCGAGCAGGACCCCGGCAACACGACCACCGGCGAGGTCACCACCACCGAGGACCCGACCACCCAGGGCTCCGAGACCACGACCGGGGTCACCGAGTGCGATGGCGACGGCGCCGGCGCGATCGACCCGGCCTGTCCGAGCGGGCAGCCGTACTGCGTGCAGGGCGACTGTCTGGACTGTGGCCAGCTCGAGTGCGGCCAGCTCTCGCCCTCGCTGCCGCTGTGCGACCCCGACACCGGGCGCTGCGCGGCCTGCCTGTGCGACGAGTCCGCGCCGGTCTGCGACCCGGTCGCGCACCTGTGCTCGGTGTGCACGACGCACAGCGACTGCCCGGACGGCGCCTGCGACATGTGGAGTGGCGCCTGCATCCCCGCGAGCGCGACGCTGTGGGTCGATGGCTCGGCGGGCGGCTGCAACGACGGCGGCGACGGCACCAAGACCGCGCCGCTGTGCACCCTGGCGACCGCGTTCCAGCGGATCGGCGCCGCGCCGGCGGGCTCGCACGCGGTCCGCGTGCGGCCGGGCGACTACAACGTCAACACCCCGCTGCGGGCCACCGCGGACCACCTCGTCGCGCTCGTGCACGCGACCGGCGGCGCGGACGACCCCGAGGTGAAGATCTTCGCCGCCGCGGCCCCGGCGATCGCGATCGACTCCAACGGCGCGCTGATCATCGACCGCGTGCGCGTGCAAGACGGCGGCAACGACGGCCTGAGCTGCATGCAGGGCAAGGCATGGCTCGACCGCCTGACGATCGCCGGCACCGCGGCGCGCGGCATGGCGACCGAGGGCTGCGAGGTCCGACTGCGCCGCAGCGTGCTGTTCGACAACGCGTTCACGGGCGCGGAGATCAGCGGCGGCGAGCTGCGCGTCGAGAACACGTTCATCACCGGCAATGGCAACACACAGAGCGGCGGCGGCGGGATCTACCTCGCCGGCGGCGCGACGCTCGACGCCGTCTACACCACGTGGATCGAGAACTACGGCCAGGCCGGCACGCCCTTCTCGGTCGCCTGCGACGATGACCCCGGCAGCGAGTCGGTCGCCGTGCGCAACTCGGTGGCGCTCAACAAGGGCTTCAACACCCTGTGCGACGGCTCGCAGGTCGAGGACACCGCGTGGTCGACCGACACGGCGCAGGGCAACAACCTCGCCGTCCCGTTCACCGACCTCGCCATGTACCTGATGTCCGACGGCAAGCTGGCCGGGGTCTACCGGGCGGTCCCGGGCACCGCGCTCGATCAGCTTGCCAGGTGGAAGGCCGGCGATCCCGCGATCGACTTCGACGGCGACGATCGGCCCACCGGCGACAGTGAACCCGACTTCGCCGGGGCCGATCGCGTCGTACGCTGACGCGTCGTCGCGTGGTCGGCAGGTCGCGAGGTCGCGAGGTCGCGAGGTCGCGGCTGAGCGAGCTTCCACGGGCCGTGACGGCCTGATCGTCGGGCATTTGCGGGTCACGGACGGCGGTGGCGGGGCGGGGGGTCCGCGCCCCAGCGCTGTCCTCGGGGCCAGGTTTGCCGGTGTGCTCCGCCCAATTGCGCAGCGCCGCCTCTGGCCCCAAAGCCGGTTTGGCAGGCTCCTGGACAAGCGTGGAGAGGCAGGGAATACTGCGCCGACCCCTGACCTAGGACGTAAACCATGACGCGCGCGCACCTCCAAACTGTATCTGTGGCCACGATGATCCTGCTCTCTGCTTGCCCCCCCGGCGGCGAGGGCACCTCGGCAGGGACCGATTCCACGACGTCCGAGGGCACCACGGAGACCACCGAAAGCGGCGCCGATGCCAGCCCCAGCGAGCCGACGACCCTCAACACGACCGTCACGATGACCGAGACGGACGCGACCTCGGGCAGCATGTCGGGGACCGAGTCGCAGGGCAGCACCGAGAGCACGACCGAGACCACCAACCCCACCTCGACGACCGGCACGGAAGCGGGCTGCAAGGCGAACGGTGACTGCGAGGACGCAGCCGCGCCGATCTGCGAGAACGAGATGTGCGTCAGCTGCAGCGCCGCGGCCGACCCCGACGTCGCGTGCGCGGGCCTCTCGGGCGACGCCCCGGTGTGCAGCGGCGAGGGCGCCTGCGTCGAGTGCACCCCCGAGAGCGCGGCGCTGTGCACCGCCGCGACGCCGGTTTGCGGCGAGGGCAACGCATGCACCGGCTGCACGCGGCACGACCAGTGTGCCGACAGCGCGTGCAACCTCGAGACTGGCGCCTGCTTCGGCCTCGAGTACGTGCTGTACGTCGACCGCACGGCGGTCTGCGACGGCGCTCTCGGCACGATGGAGGCCCCGTTCTGCAAGATCGGCGACGCCTTCGTGAAGATGCAGGAGGACCTCGCGGTCGGCTGGACCGTCAAGATCAAGGGCGGCAACTACCTCGAGGAGCCGCTGGTCGTGCCGGACGGCGTGACCGCGGTGCTGACGCGCTGGGGCGACACCTCGCCGAAGATCCGCGCGCTCGACGACAGCGGCGCGACCCTGACGATCCAGAACGCCTCCAAGGTGTTCATCGATCGCCTCGCGTTCAACAGCAACGACAGCAACCATGGCGTCGTCTGCGGCAACGCGTTCGTGTGGATCGACGACACCCGCATCGCCAGCAACAAGGGCGAGGGCTACGACGCGACCGACTGCACCTCCCGCGTCAGCCGGTCCGTGATCTTCGACAACGACGGCGGCGGCGTGGCCTCGTACGGCGCCGGCATGACGCACATCATCAACAGCTACATCAGTGGCAACGGCACCCAGAACGGCGGCGACTTCGGCGGCATCCGCAGCGCTCAGGGCAACGAGATGCACCTGATCTACTCCACCGTCGTCAACAACCTCAGCGCCCAGGGTCCGCGCACGCTCCAGTGCGTCGAAGCGGGCGCGGTCGAGGTCCGTAACTCGGTGCTGATCGGCTTCGGCACCCCGTCGGTCGACTGCCCGACGGCCGTCTTCACGACCTCGGCCGTCGACGAGGGCACGGTCGACGGCGACGGCAACCTCATCGCCGTGCAGATGGACATCATGAACTTCTTCGAGGCGCCGACGGCCGGCGTTTACTCGGCCATCGCCGACACCGCGCTTGCGACCCTGGCCGTGTGGAAGGACGGCGACCCCAAGACCGACTTCAATGGCACGCCGCGCGCCAACATGGATGGCGCCATGGACTACGCGGGCGCCGACAAGCCCTGACGTCCACCGGCCTCCGCGCCGACCCGGGCGCCTCGCCGTTGGTCCCAGGACGCACGGCAGGCGCCTTCGCTGTGTCCACATGCTCGCCGCACCACGGGCGCTCGGTCCGCCTCCTCGAAGGTGCGGGCGCCCAGCCGCGTCGACGTGCAGGAGGACGGATGGACGAGCTAGAAGCGACCGATCAGGCGCAGGCCGAGCTGCCCGCCGCCGGCGATCGGCGCGAGGGCGAGGCCGCGGGTGCGGGCCCGTCGTTGCCCGAGCAGCGCGACGCCGGAGCCGACCACGAGGCCTGCACCGGCGCCGAGCACCGCGGTACCGATGCTGCGTCCGGCCAGCCAGGCGTCGATGCTGCTCTCGTAGCGGGTGACGTCGTCGAAGCCGTGGTGGCGGAGGTTGCTGACGGCCGTCCAGACCGTGCCGGTCAGCAGCAGCGCGCCTCCGAGGCCGAGCTGGGCGTACCACGGCGTCGGCGTGCGCACGAAGCGGGCGGCGGTGGCGGTGACGGCGAGCCCGAGGCCGGCGCCGAGCAACGCGGTGCCGGCCCCGGTCATGCGCACGTCGGCGAAGATCTCCGACTCGCTGCAGCCGGGCTCGGTGGGGCAGGGGACGAAGGCAGTGACGAAGCGACGCGCGCCGGTCGCCGTCAGCCCGACGCCGGCACCGACGCCGACGACCGCCCCGGCAGCGAGGCTGGCGATCACCGGCGTCGACGATCTGGAGCGTGGGGATGAAGTCGTTGCAGATGCGCGTGCCGGGGTCGTGCCGTCGACCGGCTTCGCGGGTCCCGGCGTGGGCGTGTCGGTTCGCGGCGGCGCGAGCGTGACGTACGCGCGGGCAGGCGCGCCAGCGGTCAGCTCGGCGGTCGTGTTCGCGGCGGGCTGCCCGGGGGCGGCGACGGTGATCTGCCAGCGACCCGGGTCGAGGCGGAGCGCGTAGGACAGGCCCTCGGCGCTCGCGGTCGGCGGCTCCTCGACCGCGAGGGGCGGGCGTTCCTGGCCGTCCGTGGCGTCCGCGAAGTCGGCCGTCACGCGGGTACCGGGCCCCTGCGCGTCCGCGGGGCGCACGACGACGGTCAGCAGCGTCGTCCCCGCCATGGCTGCCTGGGCCCGACTCTCGGCCAGCGCGGCGTCGTCCGCGCTCAGGTTCGGCGCGCGCAGGTAGGCCTCGAAGTGGCGCAGCGCGTGGGCCCGGTGGCCCGCCGCGAAGCGCGATTGACCTGCCTCAAAGAGCAGGTCCGCGCGCTCGCCGGAGGCGACGTGGAGGCGCTCGAGCGCGGCGGCGGCTGCCGCGTACTTGCCCTCGTCGTGCAGCGCGTAGGCCTGTTCACGCCCGGCTTGCAGCTCGGCCTCCGACAGCGGCGCGACAGTCGAGGGCGCAGTGGAGGGCGCAGTCGAGGGCGCAGTCGAGGGCGCAGTGGAGGCCGCGGTCGAGGCCGCAGTGGAGGCCGCAGTCGAGGCCGCAGCGGTCGCGGTCGCGGGCCCGGTGTCGCCGCCGTCGGCCCTACCGGAGCTATGCCACGCGGAGACGGCGAGGGCGAGGGCGAGTGGCGTGAGCATGACGGGTGGCGGCGAGTATAAGCCAGCCGATCGGCGGCCGTCTGCATGCGGTATACCGTAGTCCGGCCGCGGGATGGATCGAACGGGGCACATGATGGATCAGCGTTATCGCCTGGGGCGGGTCCTCGGCGAGGGCGGCATGGCGAGCGTGTATCTCGGCGAGGACACCAAGCTCGGCAAGGCGATCGCGGTCAAGGTGCTGCACCACGAGTACGCGTTGCAGCCCAAGGTGGTCCAGCGCTTCACGCAGGAGGCGCGAGCGATCTCGAAGGTGCGCCACCCGAACGTCGTCGATGTCACCGATCACGGGGTCACGCCGGACCGCAGCGTGTACCTGGTGATGGAGCTGCTGCACGGCGAGGACCTCTCGGCGACGCTCGACCGCGAGGGCCCGATGCCATGGACGCGGCTCGGGCCGATCGTCCTCCAGATCTGCGCCGCGCTGGCGACGGTGCACGCGAGCGGCATCGTGCACCGCGACATCAAGCCGGAAAACGTGTTCATCGCGGCAGACGGCCGCGTGCGACTACTCGACTTCGGCATCGCGCGCGTCGACAACCGAGCCCAAACGCACACCGCCGAGGCGGGCACCACGCTCGGCACGCGCGCGTTCATGCCGCCCGAACAAGCGCTGGGGCGCTGGACCGAGCTAGATGGGCGAAGCGATTTGTGGTCGCTCGGCGCGACCATGTATCTGCTGCTTTCCGGCCAGCCCGTGCGCGATCACGGTAGCGTGACCGAACAGCTGCTGGGCGCCATGACGCGCCCCGTGCCTTCGCTGGGCGACGTCACGGCGCTGCCGCGCTCGGTAGTAGCGCTCGTCGACCGCGCGCTGGCGTTCGATCGCGAAGCTCGCTTCCCCGACGCTGGGTCCATGCAATTGGCCGTGCGCGCCGTGCTAGACGAGCTGAGCATGCCCGACTCGCGTGCCACCTTGCCGCCGCCGTCGCTGGAACCGATGTCACTGTCGCTGCGTACTCCGCGACCCGAGGGCCGCCACAAGCGCCCCAGCATTCCCACGGTGCGGCCCGTATCCGCTAGCGTCACGCCGCTGCCGCTGCCGCACGCCAAGCCTTCCCGCAGCGCCTTGTCCGTCTACGTCGGCTTCGGTTTCGCCGTCGGCATCGGCATCGTGGTGGCGGCTCGCTTGACGGTGCGCCCCGTCACCGAAACCAACGCCGCGGCGCCACAGCAAGTCCGCGAAAGCGCCGCGCCCGTCACACTCAGCCCGCCGACGTCCGAGGCCAGCAGCGTCGCAGCACCGAACGCAGCCCTCAGCCTCAGCCTCAGCCTCA
>JAYUXQ010001011.1:0-3176 GCA_043752905.1 Nannocystis sp.
GCCGAGTGAGCAAGCGAGTAGACCATGCAAGCCATGTCCGCCGAAACCGCGACTCCGACCGCGACTCCCACCGCGACCCTGGGCGCCGCCACCGGTACGCCAGGCCCCGCGTTGATCGTCACGTCGCGCGCCGCCAAGGTGATGCGCGAGCAGCTCGCGCGTCGCGGCACCCCACAGGCGGCGATCCGCCTCGGCATTCGCGGCGGCGGTTGCACCGGCTTCTCGTACCTGTTCGAGTTCGACGACCGCGAGCCGCGGACCAGCGACCAGGTCGTCGTCAAGGACGGCGTCCGCGTGCACGTCGACCCCAAGAGCATGCTGCTGCTCAAGGGCACCGAGGTCGACTTCGAGACCGGCATCCGTGGCCACGGCTTCAAATTCACCAACCCCAACATCAAGGACTCGTGCGGCTGCGGCGAGTCGATCACCTTCTGAGCTCCCGGGTCTTCGGGACATGTCCGAAAGTGCAGGGATGAACGCGATGGCGGACGCCGATTACTTCGCGCTGCTGGGCCTCGCGCGCCGCTGGCAGGTCGACCGCAGCGCGCTCGAGCGCAGCTACCTCGAGCGCTCGCGCGCGACCCACCCCGACGCCTTCGTGGGCAAGAGCGCCGCGGCCCAGCGCACCGCGCTGGAGGCCAGCAGTCGGCTCAACACGGCGTACAGCGTCCTGCGTGACCCGGTGCGCCGCGCCGAGTACCTCGTCAAGCTCGGCGGCGTCGACCTCGACAGCAGCGACCCGGTGCGCGGCTCCCCGCAGCCGAGCCAGAGCTTCCTGATCCAGATGATCGAGCTGCGCGAGCGCCTCGCCGAGGACGACACCGACGCGATCCGCGACGAGATCGAGGCCCGCGCGGAGCAGGCCTTCGACGAGGCGGTCGCCGCCCTCGAGCGCAACGACATCCCGATGGCCGCGCGCGAGCTGGTCGCCCGCCGCTACTATCAACGCTTCCTCGATGAAGTCGCGGACGCCCAGGCCGAGGGTTCATGAGCAATTTGAGCGACCCGGGCGCGCTGTTCCAGATCGCCGAACCGGGCGCCTCGACCTCGACCCCCCGGGCCCCTGGACGCGGCATCGGCATCGACCTCGGGACGACGCACAGCCTGGTGGCGATCGCCCCGCAAGGCGCCGCGCCGCGGGTGCTGCGCGGCGACGGTCGTGCCCTCGTGCCCTCGGTCGTGAGCTACGTCGACCGGGCGAGCGCGCCCCTGCGGCCGGTCGTCGGCGACGAGGCGGTGGCGTTGCAAGGCGATCACCCGACGCGCGTCATCTCCTCGGTCAAGCGCTTCATGGGCCGTGGCGCCGCCGACATCGGCTTCCCGCACCCGTACGAGCTGACGGGCGCGGGCGGAGTGCTGCGCATCGAGGTGGGCGACGAGCAACAGCCGCGCCAGGTCTCGCCAGTCGAGGTCTCGGCCGAGATCCTTCGCGTGCTCAAGCTGCGCGCCGAGGCCGAGCTCGGCGGTCCGGTCGACGGCGCCGTGATCACGGTGCCCGCCTATTTCGATGATGCCCAGCGCCAGGCGACCCGCGACGCCGGTCGCATCGCCGGGCTCAAGGTCTATCGCCTGCTCGCCGAGCCGACCGCGGCCGCGCTCGCCTACGGCCTCGACCGCGGGGAGGCCAGCCACGGTCTGTTCGCCGTCTACGACCTCGGCGGCGGCACCTTCGATATCAGCGTGCTGCGCTTGCACGAGGGCGTGTTCCAGGTGCTCGCCACCGGAGGCGACAGCGCGCTCGGCGGGGATGACTTCGACCGCGCGCTCGCGTCTCATTTGCTGAGGCTCGCCGGCCTTGCCGCGCCCACGCACGCGCAACACGACGCGACCCGTCTCGCGGCGCGTCGCCTCAAGGAGCGCCTCAGCGTCGACGAGGTCACGTCGATCTCCGTGCCCGCGATCGGCCTCGCCGACGCGGAGGTCACCCGCGCCGCCTTCGAGACGTTGATCGAGCCGCTCGCCCAGCGGACCCTGCGATCGTGCCGTAACGCCCTCAAGGACGCCGGTGTACGCGCGAAGGAGCTCGACGGCGTGGTCCTGGTCGGCGGATCGACCCGGGTCCCGCGGATCCGTGCGCTCGTCGAACAGACCTTCGGGCGCGCACCTCTGACGGACATCGACCCCGACGAGGTCGTCGCCCACGGCGCGGCGATCCAGGCCGACATCCTCTCCGGTTCGGAGCGCCCCGGTGTGACCTTGCTGGACGTCGTGCCGCTGAGCCTCGGTCTCGAGACCATGGGCGGCATCGTCGAGAAGATCATCCCGCGCAACGCGACGATCCCGATCTCCGCGCGCCAGGTGTTCACCAACTACTCCGAGCAGCAGACCGGCATGGTCATCCACGTGCTGCAAGGCGAGCGCGAGCTGGCCCGCGACAACCGCAGCCTCGCCCGCTTCGACCTCAAGGGCATCCCGCGCCTGCCGCCGTCGATGGCCCGCGTCGAGGTCACCTTCCAGCTCGACGCCGACGCGCTGCTGACGGTCACCGCGCGCGAGCTGATGACCGGCGTCAAGCAGTCGGTCGAGGTCAAGCCGACCCACGGGCTCGCCGCCGACGAGGTCGATCGCCTCGTGATCGAGAGCCTCGACCATGCCGGCGAGGACTACAGCGCCCGCAGCCTCGCCGAGGCCCGCGTCGAGCTCGGTCGCGTCATCCTCGCGGTGCGCGCTCCGCTGGCCGAGGTCGGCCACGTCGAGGCGCTTATCTCCGCGGACGAGCGCGCGGCGATCGAGGCGGCCCTCGGCGACGCCGATGCGGCGATGAACGACAGCGAGGCCGATGGCGACGCGCTGACGACCGTCCGCCAGCGCCTCGAGCGAGTCAGCGAGGCCTTCGCGGCGCGCCGGATGCAACGGGCGCTGAGCGCCGGCATGTCCGGCAAGAGCCTCGCCGAGATCGAGGCCGCGCTGGCCGACGAGGGCCTCGACGCCAGGCGCGGGGGCCACAGCGCCGCGCTGCTGCCGACCGAAGACAACGAGACCTGAGACCCGCATATCCATGCCGAAGATCACCTTCATCGGTCCCGACGGGACGCAGGTCGTCGACGCCGCGCGCGGCCAGACCCTGCTCGAGCTCGCCGAGGACAACAACATCAAGATGGGCTCGGCCTGCGGGGGCGTGTGCGCCTGCTCGTCGTGTCACTGCTGGATCCGCCAGGGCCTGGCGACCCTCCCGG
>JAYUXQ010001012.1:0-7835 GCA_043752905.1 Nannocystis sp.
CGCAGGCGGTCGAGTGCCCGTGAGGCACGTGAGCGTGGCCGGCGCACAGGGTCCCGGAGTGCAGCCAGGTCGGAACGATGACTGTGCTCATGAGGCGCGCGCGACATTGGCGGCGCGCAGGGCCTCGGAGGCGCGACGCAGGTCGGCCTCGAAGTCGGCGTGGGCCTGCGCGCGGCCGGCCTCCTCGGGCATGCGCAGCAGCGCGGAGGGGTGATAGGTCCGCCACGGGGCCCACGGGGTCCGTGCCCGTGATTTCGCCGACTTTATGGCTTCTTCGCGGCGGGCGCGGGCAGCTCGGCGAGGCGTTGCAGGGTGCTGATGGTCTCGGGGTGGTCGATGCCGAGGCGGGCGGCCTGGGTCTTGCTGGCGGAGGTGAGGGCGGCGCGGGCGGCCTCGAGGTCGCCGGGTCGGTTGCGTGTCATGAGCAGGACGCCGAGGTTGTGGAGGCTGCGGGCGGTCTCGGGGTGGTCCTCGCCGAAGCGGGCGCGGCGGATCGCCAGGGCGCGCTCATGCAGGGTGATCGCGTCGTCGTCGCGGCCCTGCGCGGCGTACAGCTCGGCGATGTTGTTGAGGCTGATCGCCACGTAGGGGTGGTCGGGGCCGAGGAGGCGCTCGCGGATCGCGAGCGACTGCTGGAACAGGTCGAGGGCGGTCTTCATGTCGCCCTCGGCGCGGGCGACGGCGCCGAGGTTGTTGAGGCTGGTCGCGGTGTCGGGGTGGTGGATGCCGAGGCGACGCTGGCGGATCTCGAGGGCAGCGGCATGGAATCGGCGGGCGTCGGTGAAGTTGCGGTCGGCGTAGCAGGCGCGGCCGAGGTTGTTGTAGGTGCGCGCGGTGGCCAGGCCGTCGGGGTCGAGGGTGTGCTGGATCTCGACGGCGCGCGCGTATTGGTCGACGGCGAGGCGCAGTTGGCCGAGCGCCTCGAGGTCGTTGCCGAGCGCGAACATGCTCTCGGCGGTCGGCAGCTGTTCACTGCCGAAGCTGCGCGTGCGGGCGTCGAGGGCGTCCTGGTGGCGCAGCGCCGCGGTGCGGTAGTCGCCGCGCAGGTGCTCGAGGTCGCCGAGCTCCTGCGTCAGCGTGGCGCGCAGCGGGTCGTCGGCGCCGGGGCCCGGGTCTTTCAAGGCGGCCTCGAGCTCGGCGGCCGCGGCGTCGATGTGACCGGCGAGGCGGTGGCGGCGGGCGAGCTCACGGTGGACGCGGACGACGCGGCGGTCGGCGGGTCCAAGCAACGAATGATAGGCGGCGAGGGCGGCGGCGCCGTCGGTGAGGGCCTCGGGGTCGTCGACGCCGCGGGTGAACAGGCGCAGCTCGGCGAGGCTGGCGAGCGCGAGCGGGTCGCCGCCGACGAGCTCGCCGATACGCAAGCTGGCCTTTTGGTCCTGTCCCCGGAGCCATGACCCCCAGGCCAGGAAGATCTGGACCTGGGGTCGCAGGGCGGCGGAGACTGCGGCGGACACGGCGGGCTCGCTGGCGGCGTGGGCCATCGCCTGGGCCCACGACCCGTCCTGCATGGCGATCGCCAGGTCGGCGACCGAGAGCTCGGCACGCGCGGCGAGCAGCTCGGCGTCGCCGCGATAGCGGGCGCGCGTCCCTTGCCGCTCGCAGCGCCGCAGCGCGTCCTCCAGCTCGTCGATGCCGGCGTCGGCGCGCGCGAGGCTGTCCGCGGGGGTCTGCCGGATCCGCCGGGCGAGCGCGGCGTGTTGTATGAGCACGCCGTGCTGGCAGGCGGCCGCGGCGGTGTACTCGACGGAGGCGGCGGGGCTGTGAAGTGCGGCGCGGCACGTTTCGGTGCGCGCCTTTATCCAGGCCGAAGCTTGCGCGTCGAGGCGAGCGGCGAGGCGAGGGCCGGCGGTGGGTGGGCCCGGGAGGTTGTCGAAGGCCCGCGCGACCGCGGCGCGTCGCGTCGCGTTCCAGACCGGTTCGGGTCCCTCCTGCAAGGTCTTTGCGGGGCTTCGGCAGTCGCGTCCGCGGGGGTTGGGGACGACGGCGGGCGCCGCGGTGGCGCAGGCGAGGTCGGCCACACAGGTGAGGGCGACGCATGGGAGGGCCACGAGGAGCGCGGCGAGCGAGCGGGCGGAGGAGTCGGCGGCGAGGCGCGGCAAGGGGCGAGGTATACTCCGGCGCAACTTGCGGCGCTGGGCGATCCGGTGTTACCAAGCGGTGTCGGAGGCTGGCGGCCATGAAACACGCGCAAGACGAGCTGGTCTGGGTCGACATGAACGGGGTCGTGCACCCCCTCGGGGAGTCGGCCGGCGAGCAGATGCGTCGGCGCCGGGATGGTGCGTTTCGCCTGATGCCGACGCCCGACCACGTGATCTTCATGCGCTACACCGGCCAGGACGGTCGGCGCGACGAGGAGGACGGCGCGGTGGTCCGGCTCGCGGGCGAGATCGTGGCGCCGGGTGCGATGTGCGACGTGCTGGCGCTGGTGGCCCAGGCGGGCTGGCGCGGCGAGCTGACGGTCCGGGACGGCGAGCACAACCGCAGCATCTTCATCGAGAGTGGCAACGCGATCTCGGCGCGCAGCGATGTCGAGGAGGAGCGCCTCGGTCGGATCTTGTATCGTTACGGGGCGGTCGACGAGGTCCAGCACCGGGCGATCTACGAGCGGCTGGCGCAGGGCAGCGGCGAGCGCTACGGCGAGGCCGCGGTCGAGCTCGGCATCGTGACGCATAATCAGATCTTCACGTACCTGGCCAAGCAGGTGGAGGAGGTCGTGCTGGCGACGATGACGGTCGCCGACGGCGCGTACTGCTTCCTCGACGGCTTCGACGAGGGCGGCATGATCTCGCGTCACAGCATAAGCCTCAACGGATTGTTGATGGACGGCGTGACGCGCATGGACGAGATGCGCTACTTCCGGCAGCGCGTGCCGACGGCGGACTACGTGCCGGAGCGCGTCGAGGGCCGTCCTGACCCGGCCAAGGAATTCCTGGGTCTATGGAAGGCGATCGACGACCAGCTGAGCATCAACGAGCTCGGTCGGGCGCTCGGGCTCGGCGAGTTCGAGACGACCAAGCAGGTGTTTCAGCTGGTGCAGTCAAAGCACGTGACGATGCAACGTCCGCGCCTGCGCGGCGGGCCGCTCGAGGTCGTCGAGACCGCCAACGCGGTGCTGCGGGAGATCCACCAGGAGGCCGACACGGCGGGCAAGGGGACGGTGCTGCGCGAGCAGCTCTCCGCGTTCGCCGATGGCACCTACGAGCTGGTGTTTCATGACGCCGGGCCGTACGAGAAGGGGACGTTTTTGGCGCAGCGCGTGGTCGACAACTCGCGCGCGATGGCGGCCGGTGGCAGCGTCGAGAAGCTGCTCAAGGAGCTGCTGTACGACTACGTCAGCTTCGCGCTGTTCACCGCGGGCAGTCTGGTGCGGCGACCGAAGGACCAGGGGATCGGCAAGCAGGTCGAGCCGCTGATGAGCCGGCTGCGGCCGCTGGGATGACCGTGACGGAGGCGAGCGCGAAGGCCGAGGAGGCCGCGGGCTCCTCGCTGGTGCGCGGGCTCGGGCCGGTCGCCACGACCTCGCTGGTGGTCGGCAACATGATCGGCTCGGGGATCTACGTGGTGCCGGCCGGGCTCGCCGAGCTCGCGGGCCCGCTCGGGCTGGTCGCGTGGGCGATCAACACGGCGGGTTATCTGTGCCTGACCTGCGTGTTCGCGGACCTCGGCGGGGCGTATCCGGTGTCGGGCGGTCTGCAGGCGTTCGCGCGGAGGGCCTTCGGTGACTTCGCGGCGCTCGAGGTCGGGTATCTGTACTGGATGTGCGCGGTGATCGGGAACGCGGCGTTCCTGACCGCGTTCATCACCTACCTCGCGGTGCTGTGGCCCGGCGCGGCGGCGCCGATGGTGGCGTTCGCGGTCAGCCAGGCGCTGCTGTGGGGGCTCACGCTGTTCAATGCGGCGGGGGTCAAGGTCGGCGGGGTCGTGCAGACGGTGACGGTGATCTGCAAGGTGGTGCCGCTGCTGCTGCTGAGCGTCGCGTTGTTCGCATATGCATCGCTCGACAACTTGCAGCCGTTCGCGCCGCACGGGGCGGGCTCGCTGCTGCCGGCGGTGTCGCTGGTATCGTGGCTGTTCATCGGGATGGAGTCGGTGACGGTCCCGGCGGAGGAGATCCGCGGGGCGGGCAAGACGATCCGCCGCGCGGCCTACACTGGCTTCGCGGTGACCTGCGGGGTGTATTTATTGGTGCTGCTCGCGCTCAACCTCGCGGTGCCGGCGAGCGAGCTGGCCGGCTCGGGCAGCCCGCTGGCGGCGGTGGCCCGCGCGAAGTTCGGGGAGGTCGGCGCGGTGATCGTGACGATCGGCGCGCTGGTGTCGGTGGCGGGGATCTTGAATGGGTGGTTGCTGGTCACCTCGCGCATGGCGTATGCGACGGCGCGCGACGGGCTGGCTCCCCCCCGGCTGGCGCGGATCAACCTGCGCACGGGTACGCCGGTGGTCGCGCTGGTGACGTCCTCGGCGCTGACCGGCGGGCTGGTGCTGATGTACTTCGGCGGCGGGTTGCTCGAGATCTACAACTTCGTCGCGCTGCTCTCGACGGCGACGGCGCTGGTGGCGATCGGGGTGGCGTGCCTGGCGGAGATCGTGCTCGTGCGCCGCGAGCCCGAGCGCTTCACGCCGCAGCAGCGCCGCCGCGGGCCGATCACGGCGGGGCTCGGGCTCGCGGTGGTGGTGCTGATGATCGCGGGCTCGGGGGTCGAGGTCATTGCGCTGACCGCCGCCGCGGCCCTGCTGCCGCTGCCGTATTACTTCCTGGTCGTGCGTCGCAGCGCCCGCGCCGTGCTCGCGCGCGCGGCCGGGGTCTCGCCGTGGCGGGCGCGACGCAAGCCATGATCAGATGATTAAATACTGCAACAGCGCACGCCGACGTGATTGAGGGCGGTGCTGCGCGGGCGGGTGCTGATCAGGTCGCAGCGCAGGGCTTCGGGGTCGCTGAAGTAGGAGCCGCCGCGGCGCATGCACTCCGCGTCGGGGCCGTCGCCGAGGCAGCTGTCGACCCACTCCCATACGTTGCCGCTGAGGTCGTAGACGCCGGCGATGGGGGCCTCGCAGCCGGGTAGGGAGCCGACGCCGAGCAGGCCGCCGAGCAGGGCGTCGGCGCCGTTGCAGGCGAGCTCGTCGTAGATATCGCCGTACGGATAATTGCGATAGTCGCCGTTGGAGCAGGCGCGGTACCATTGATTGACGGCGGGGTCGAAGACCGTGAGCAGCGGCGCCGGGCCGCCGGAGGTCGCACCGCACAGGCGCTGGCCGGCCCACGCGCAGTAGGCCCGCGCGTCGCACCAGTCGATCTCGACGACCGGCAGCGCGGGGTTCACGACGGGCCAGGTCCTGGGGGTGTAGTCGTCGTTCCAGGCGCACTCGTCGGGTTGCATCGCCGGGTCCTGCCCGGCGGCGAGGAACTGCTGATATTCGCCGTTGCTGACCTCGCGCGCGCCGATCTCGAAGCCGGGGTACGCGACCATGTCGGCGTCGGGACAGGCGCCACAGCCACGGGTGCCGCACACGTCCTGGCACGGGCCCGGGTCGCCGGTGGTATCGCTGGCGGTGGTGCCGCCGGTGCTCGACGGATCTGCGGTGGCAGGAGCAGTCGTGGAGGGGCCTCCGGCGCCCCCGGTGGTCTGCTCGTCGTCGACGACGAACAGCGGATTGGACATCGTGCAGGCGAGCCCGGCAGCGAACAAGCACACCGCCCAGCGAACCATGGAGCGATGTTATCACCGTCGGCGCGGCGCTGGCACGATCAATCTTCATCGGCCGCTTTCGCTCGCGGCGCGCGCGCGTATCGCGGGTAGCTGTCCAGGGCCCCCGGGGACGGTTATGGTTGGCGCCGCCGATGACCGACCCCAGTGAACCGTCTCAAAATCTCCCGCTCACCACCAACTCACGCCTGCCCGCAGAGATGCTGTGGGCGATGCCGGTGCAGGAGCGCATGGTCAAGCTCAACTGGCTCGGCAACATGTGGCGGTCCGACAGCGGCGCGCCGTACCTGGCCGCGGACTTCATCGGTCGCCTCGGGCGCGGGGTGTGCCTGGTCGACGTGCGCGAGGCCGACGAGCTGACCGGTCCGACGGGCCACGTGCCCGGGAGCCAGTGGGTGCCGATGGCGCGCATCGCCGAGCTGCCGGAGCTGTACTCGACGACCACGCCGGTCATCATCGTGTCGCGTAACGGCGGCCCGCGGGCGGTCGAGGCGGCGCGCCAGCTCGAGTGCGCCGGCATGAGCTTCGTCGCGGTGATGGACGGCGGGATCATGGCGTGGAAAAAGTATGGCTTCGCGACCGCGCGCGACGAGGCGGTCCTGACTCGCGAGCCGCAGGCCCCGGTCGTGCCGCCAGCGGCGACCGGGGGCGTCGGACCACTGACGCGCGCGCAGATCGAGGCGCACATCGGCGACCCGCACTCGGTGCGCTGGGTGAAGATGGCGGCGCTGCTGCTGCACGGGAAGACCTCGTGCGTCGACGGCCGCGACGACCACGGCGTGATCGGTACGCCGGGCGGCGACGCGGGCGAGTTCTTGCTGGCGCTGACGTCGATCGAGCGCGCGACCGGCAAGCCGTTCCCGGTCGAGAGCATGGAGAGCGTGCTGCGCTCGTACCTCGACACTTTCGGGCACTTCTATATCCACTCCGACACGCAAGCCGGCAACAATCTGATCAAGTCGATGCGCGGCGACCCGACGCTCGCGCCGCACCTGCCGTCGAACGCCAGCACGCCGCAGGACTGGCGGATCTTCATGACCGAGCCGCCGGCCGAGCTGCGCGGCCGCATGGCCGATCACATGATCATCCCGGGCAACCTCGGCTGCGGGCACGTGCGCCTGATGCTGCAGCACCCGGAGAAGTACCTGATCCGCCGCGAGCTGGTCGAGGCGTTCCTGCGCACATACATGCGGATGCGCTGGGGCGGGGTGCATGAGCTCGAGTGGGTGACGCTCGGCGGTGGGCACCAGGAGGGGGCGGTGGTCAACATCCGCCTGGCGACCGGGGTGTGGCCATTTACCCGCGTGCCGCTGATCTCACCGGCTTGCGGGAGCACGCAGATGTTCGTCAACCACCCGCAGATCGCCGACTTCACGCGCGAGCAGGTGGCCCGCTTCTTCACGCTGCACCCCGAGTTCTCGCCGATCGACGAGGAGCACTTCGGCATGCTTTATAAAGACATGCGCCGGGTCGCGGGCGTGCAACTGGGGACGACGCTGGGCTTCCTCGCGGCGGGCCTGCCGATCTTCGACGTCGTGTTCAAGACGGAGCGCGAGTTCGAGGTCACCGAGGTCGGGGTGGTCGGCGCCTGAGCACGAAGCACAGCCACGACAGGCAGGCGGCCGCCGCGACGACGACGGCCATCGGTCGCGCGGTGCCGTCGTGGAGGGCGCTGACGGCCCAGGCCGCGCTGGCGGCGATCATGAACTGAGACGAGCCGAGCACGGCGGAGGCGAGGCCGGCGCGCTCGCCGTGGCGCTCGAGCGCCAGGGCGGTGGTGTTGGGCCCGAGGATGCCGAGCGTGGAGACGAACACGAACAGGGCCCCGGCGATGCCCCACAGCCCGCCCGCGCCGGTCCAGGCGACGGCGAGCACGGCGAGGGCGGCGAGGGCGGCGAGGGTGGCGGCGGCGCCGAGCACCTGCGTGGAGGTGAAGCGTCCGACCAGCAGACGATTGAGCTGCGAGGTGGCGATCAGGCCGAAGGCGTTGGCGCCGAAGAAATATCCGTAGTACTCGGGGGCGACGTGGTGGACCTCGATGAACACGAAGGCCGAGCCGGAGATGTACGCGAACATGCCGGCCGACGAGAAGCCGCCGCACAGTGTATAGGCGAGGAAGTCGGGCTCACG
>JAYUXQ010001013.1:0-3173 GCA_043752905.1 Nannocystis sp.
GAACAGGACGCCGTGCTCGTGGGTGTGGCCCAGAAGGAGGTGGATGTCGAGGTCCTTGTCGAGCTTGCACTCCTTGACGCGGGTGTACTTCTTGGCACCCGCGGGGATCTTGAACTCGGAGTCGATGATCGCGAACGAGTCGGCGATCGTCGGGGAGCGCTCGGCGGTCGTCAACGCGAGGTCGGTCGCGTCCATCGCCATCATCGGCTTGTCGGTGGTGTTGATATAGTGCGACTGGACCAGCAGGCGCTGGCCAGGGAGCACGCGGACGGCGACGTCGTCGGGCAGGTCGGTGTTGAGCCCGCCGGCTCCGCCCGCGCCCATGACGAATCGCATCTTGCTCATGTCGAGGTCGTCGCAGTTGATCGGCGTGGGGTCGCCGGTCGGGGCGAGGCTGGTGAACACGGCGATGTGATGGCCGCCCATCATCTGCTGGCCGAGCGCGCCGTTGATCAGCAGCGGCTCGTCGATGGCGACCTCGATCTCGCTGCAGTACATGATCTCCTTGCCGGCAGGGATCTCGAGCGGCGGAGTGTAGATGCGCATATAGTCGCCGGGCGGCGGCGGGTCGAAGCACTTTTGCATGCCGGCGGAGTCGGTTGCCTCGCATTCCACGTAGTTTTCGCCGTGATGATGCTCGGCGATGTCGGCCTCGAATTCGGCGCCGTCCATCGGCGCGCCGGCCTCTATCCACGCCTTGATCGCGGCCAGCGACTGCTCCCCGGGGGGTTCGATCTCGCTGAGCGGCATCGCGGCGCCGTAGCTCAGGGCGGTGAGATCCTCGCCGTGCTGGGTGAGCTTCTGGTAGAGGAAAGAGGCGTCGGCATCGCCGGGCTTGACACGAACAAGGCCGGCGGTCGCGGCCGCGCCGTTGCTCGGGGCGTGATTGACGAGGAGGTCGTACGATGCCTGGACGTCGTCGAACGACAGCAGCGCGATGCCCTTTGGCCCGCTGTGACAGGCATCCGAGGCGCAACCCTTGCTAAAGATCTGGGCGTGGAGCTGACGATAGCCCGGGGCGCCTGCGGGGTTCGGGGCGCCTGCGGGGTTCGGGGAGCACGCAGTGGCGGAGCACGCAGTGGCGACGCTACAGAGGGTCAGGATCCGGAAGCAGGTGCGCATGAGGGCATTCCTTGTGATTGAGACCACATGTGACACAGTCATCACGAACGCCGCAACCAGAGGATACGTGGGGTCCGCGAACCCCGGCGCTCTGCACGCCGGCGACCCGGTCCGTTGGTGATCGTGTAGGTCGGGCTGACGCCCGGCGCCTTCATAAAGCCCGGGTCGACGACCGACGGCCCGGGACGGCCGCCGACCTGGTGTTCAGGGCTCGACCAGGATCACCGGCGATGCCGTCAGATCGAGCGCGATGACCCCGCCCTGCGGCGTCAGCGGGGTCTTGCTGCCGGTCTCGCTGAAGTCCCAGGCGTGCAGGTCGAAGCTGCGGTCGGTGGCGAGGTCGAGGTGTGCCGCGGCCGACTCGTCCGCGCCGGCAGCGTATGCCCACAGCACGATCACCTGGCGATCATCTGACAGGCGAAACGCGTGCGCCTGCACGTCCGCGCTGACAGCCAGCGCCGCGGTCGCGCCAGGGTCGGCGAGCGCCTCGCCCAGCAGCATGCCGTGCGTGCGCGCGGCCACGCCGGTGGGCGTACGCTTGGCGTCCTCCTTGGTCGCCACATTGAGCACGTCCTCGTAGAGGCCCATCTCGTTGAACGCGCTGTCGTGCACCGCGTCGCTGAGGATGAACCAGTCGACGCGCAGGAAGCCCTCGGCCTGCGCGCGGGTCATCACCTTGACGTAAAAGTTGCGCGCATACTCGACGCCGCCCGGGCCGCCGTCGTACGACGATCGCGGCGCGCCGACCTCGGTGACGCTAAACGGCCGCGGCGCCGCGCCTGCGGCCTGCATTTTGGCGGCGAAGTCCGACTGGAGCTGGAAGAACCCGTCGACGCCGGCGTCCGAGTTGCCGGGCGTCCACAGCGGATAATAGTGGTAGTTGAGGACGTCGAAGTAAGCCGCGCCGGTCTCCGGGTACTCCGGGGTGACCGCGCCGGCCTGCGGCTCGTCCGTATAGCGCAACAGGGCGGCCAGGAAGCTCGGGTATCCGAGCCCGCCGAGGGCGATCTTCGCCTCCGGGTCGGCCAGCTTCGCGGCCTCCATCGTGACCCGCAGCATGCGCACATAATCGTGGATCGACCCGCCGAAGCGGACCAGCTGCGCCGCGGTCGGCGGCTGCTCGTCCCAGGTCAGCGTGAAGTTGTAGTCGGCGACCCAGTCGGGCTCGTTCCACACCTCCCAGGTGTCGACGTGATCCTTGTAGGTGTCGACCGTCTTGTAGACATATGCGGCCCAGTAATTATCGGGGTTGACCTTGCCGTCGACGATCGCCGGCGTGTGCAGGTTCTTCGGGATATAATGCGCCAGCTCCCACTCCGGCGTGCCGTCGGGCGCGGTCGAGTGCGCGAGGATCGGCGCGATGAGGAACGCGATGTGATGGCCCATCCCGTCGCTCGCGTACGCCTGCATGTCGCCGAGCTCGATGTCGTAGCCCCACTTCTCGAGGTGGCTCTCCTTCAACGACAGCCGGGCGCTGGTGCTGCCCGCCTGCGCGGCCAGCCACGCCATGTCGGGGTCGCCCCACGCGGGGTTGCGATAGCCTAAATTGATCCCGCGCAAAAATGGCCCGCCGGGCTGCCCGGGCTCGCCGGTGTCGGTGTCGCCCGTATCCGCGGTGTCTCCGGTGTCCGCGGTGTTCCCGGTCTCCGCGGTGTTCCCGGTGATGCCGGTGATGTCGGTATCATCGCTGTTGCCAGTGGTCGGCGGATCGCTGGTGTCGGTCGCGGGCGTCGAGGCGGTCGTCGGATCGCTGGCCGTGGTCGTGACGCCGGTCGCGGCGTGGGTCGCGTCGGCCGAGTCCTCGCTCGAGGCACCCGGCTCGGTGTCGGATCCACCACCGCTGCACCCGGAGAAGAGGGCGAGAGAGCTACCGAGGAGGGCCCGTCGAGCGCGTCGCATCGCGACCATCGAAGCACACGCGGCGCCGCCTGTCGTCGGGCCGCGATCGCGGGTCAGGGCGGGGGCCGCGGTCCTCGGTACGCTGCGGGCGCGCATCATGGCGTCGATGTCACCGAGCTGCACCGGCTGACCCTCCACCGCGAGTCGCGGAC
>JAYUXQ010001014.1:0-3168 GCA_043752905.1 Nannocystis sp.
CGGCCTGCGCGACGCGACCGACGCCACCTGGACCAAGAGCGGCAACTCGCAGCTCTGCCAGACCTTGCAGGCGCACCTTTATTGCGTGCAGCAGTGAGAGACTGGCTAATTGATCTTATGATTACGCTAAGTTAGACGCGGGCGTGATCACGCCTCCATCAGCTCTCCAGCGCGTTGATCGCGCGGGCGCTGGCACCGGTTCGGTCGATGTAGCGGTTCGCGGTCTGCATGTCCTTGTGGCGCAGATGGGTGGCGATGGCCGCCACGCCGCCGCCGCCGTCCGCGATGCGGGTGCCGCAGGTCTTGCGGAGCACATGGGTCGCCCGCCAGGGGATTTTGCTGGCCTCGACGAGTTGCTCCATCCAACGCTTGATGTTGTGCTCCTTGTAGTGCCCGCCGCTCTCGGTCGAGAACACGAAGGGGCCGCGCTGGTGACGAGCGGCAGCGAGCGCCTCACCGAGGCGCTTTGTCATGCTGACGTCGTTCTCGGTCCGTCCCTTGGGGACGCCGAGCTCGCCCCGTACGACGTTGTGCCGGATCGTGAGGGTGGCGCGCTTGATGTTGATGTCCGACCACTGGAGCCCGAGGATCTCCCCGCGCCGCAGCCCGCCGTCGATGCCGAGCAGTACCATGGCGACGTAGTCGGGCCCGAACGCCTGGGCCGCGGCCAGCAGCGCCGCTTGGTCAGCCTCGTCGTAGGCCACCGGCGCCTTGTGGACCCGCACCGGGATGTCAAACTTCACCGGTGCGTGCTCGAGGACCTTCTCGTCGATCGCCGCGTTGAACACGCGGCGCAAGGTCTTGAGCACCTCGCACATCGTGTTGCGCGCCTTCGCCGAGAGCAAGTTCTTGATCGCGGTGATGTCCGGAGGCTTGACCTCGTCGAGCCGTCGCTTGCCGAGCACGGGGACGAGGTAGAGCCGCAGGTGCCACTCGTAGTTCGTCAACGTGTTCACGCCGAGCCGGTTGGACCGGCACAGACCAAGGAAGGTCATTGCGAACTCCTCGAAGGTGGGCACGGGTGGCTTCTCGGGCTCGGGCTCGGGGGCGAGGAGCTGCGCGAGCAGTTCCCCCTCGATCGAGCGGGCCCACCGCTCGGCGTTGGACTTGCCCGTGACCGGTGCCTTGACGCGTTTGCGCAAGGTCCGGCCATTCGGGCCGTTGACGATGATGTCGGCTTCAAACTCATTCTTCGTTCCCTTCCACGGGCGCAGCTTGATCATAGGAGACCTCCTGCGCTCGCCTTGTTCGCCGAGAGCCATTGTGCAATGACTCGCGGGTCGAAGCGAAGACTGCGACCGATACGAAGGGTGCCCGGGACCTGACCGCGCGCGACGCGGGAGTAAACGCCGCTACTGCTCGTGGCGAGCAGTACGGCGAGGTCTTGCACCGTGAGCAGCGGCGGAGGCAGGTCAACATCGCTGCGGGACCTCACGCCTTCATCATGTACAGGCAAGGGGATCGCTCGGCGTTTGTCCCGCGAGACGGGTTTGTCCCGGTAGCCCTTAATGTAAGGATGGGATTTCTCCATCCCGGCGGCATCATTACCCACGCTCACGGTGTCGTGTTTGCTTTGATCGTCCCTCGCCATCACCCACCTCCCCCTCGCCAAGCCCGAGGCGAGCGCCTACCGCCACGGCGCGCTCCATGGCGGCCATGAAGTATCCAGCCTTCGCGGGGTCGGTCTCTACATGGGCGCCTGGAGGCGCGTGACTTGCTGGCGAATGTCGTGCAACTCCCCGCCCAGCACCTCGACCATCTCCCGGTCGCGCGCGAGCGATGCACGGACGCGCTGCTGCGACGCGGCGATCATTTCCATGAACTCGGCGGCCTCCTCCTCGTCGACTTCGTCGTCGTACTCGGGATCGACGGGTGCCTCCGTGCCCGGACTTGCGTGTGGAGCGTCGTCTGCTTCGGTACGCGACGAGGCGGGGTCGGGGGCGACGCTGTTCTCTGGAATGGGTGCGCTCTTTGTGCTGGGCACCGGCCCTGCGCGCCTGGCACGTTCGGCTTCGAGAAGGCGAAGGTCGGCGCGCAGCGCCGCGGCCTCGGAGTTCGCGCTGAGAATGCGTTGCCGTAGCTCCGCCTGCTCCGCGGCCACGGCTTGCTCGAATGTGTTGAGATGCCGAGCGACTTCCAGCTTGAATGCATGGAGTGCGGCCGCCTTACGCGAGGGGTTGTGGGTCCGCGGCGGTGGGCTCACGCGCGGCGCGGCACAGCCGAGATCGAGCTCGGTCGTCGTGCCCTGCCGAGCCGCCTGCTGCGCCGCAGGGTCGGCCGCGGTGGTGAACTCGGGCCGAAACGAACCGTTTGCGGCTTGCCCGGATGACGGACGATTGGCCGCGCCCTGTTCGGTCGCCGGCCGGGCTCCTCGCGCCCCTGGCGGGCGTGGCTGCGGGTCCGCGATGTCGCCCTGCCTGGCGCTCTCCATGAGGTCATCGAGGAGACCGAGCACGCTGTGGGTCTGCATCATGAAGTCGACCATCTTTGTGGCGGTGGTCCGCCCGGCGAACTCCGCGACCAGCTCCTCGAGCTGCGGGATGTGCACCTTGCCGCCCGCCATCACGTCCTCGAGGAGGTCCGGCTCCTGACCCATCTCCACCTTCGCACGGGCGTTGCTGTCGGCGTGGTCCAGGACAGATTTGACGAAGGACCCGACGCTGATCAGGGCGCGCAAACCACCACGCAGACCCTCTGGAGCTTCGTTGATCTCGGCACCGAGCAGGTTCATCACACACCTCCGTTAGTCACGATTTCGTCATCACCGCCGAGGATGTAGGGGGTCCAGCGAAGCAGCGTGGCGAGCCCCTCGGCGAGGCCGAGGCCGACCTGGCCCGCCCCTTTGCCGGTTGCGATCAAGCGTCGGCCGCCGCCGCCTTCCCGGTGGACACGAACTCCTCGGCTCAACCGGCCGCCCAGGCCCCAGCTCGCGTCATCGGCCGCGACCTCGCGGGTGAGTCTGTCCATCTTCTTCACCACGATGCAATAAGGCTCGGGGATGGTGAGCCACACCGGCTCGCCGGACCGCGGGGTCAGGTGGTCACGACGATTCGCGGCACGGGCCCCTGAGAAACAACGGATGACAGAAAATTCTGGGGGTGGTTAGCACTTTTTTCGCACGCATATGGGCACTCTCTGGAGTGAGAGATATCTGCGCAATTCGCTCAG
>JAYUXQ010001015.1:0-3166 GCA_043752905.1 Nannocystis sp.
CCCCCGGTGCCGGCCCCGCCGCGATCGTCCCCGGCAACGCCGCCCCCGGTGGCCAGCCGGCGCCGTCCGGCAACCCCGGCACCCCCGAGGCGCCCACCGGGACCCTCAACCCCGATCAGCCCGGACCGATCGCGCCCAGCCGCCCCGGCACCGACGCCCCCGACGCCGTTCACAGCGAGCCAGGTGTGCCCGTGGCCGACCCGAAGGTCACCGGCAAGACCGGTTCCGGTGCTGGTTCCAACGTCCCCGGCACTGTCGACGGCAAGCCGACCGGCGGCGCCGTCGCCCCGGCCACCGGATCCGGCACGGCTGGCAAGGCGCCGGCCACTTCGCCGGCCACTTCGCCGACGCCGGCTCCCGCCCACTAAACCCGCTCCGCACTCCCTTGTCCCGCCTCCGTCGCAGCGCCCTCGCTCTTTGTCTCCTGTCCCTCGGGACAGGCGGGCAGGCGCGTGCCGATGACCTGGCCGCCCCGCAGCGCTCGGCGACCGCCCAGCCGCTGGCGCCGGCGATGCAC
Source organism: Nannocystis sp. (assembly GCA_043752905.1). Taxonomy (GTDB): domain Bacteria; phylum Myxococcota_A; class Polyangia; order Nannocystales; family Nannocystaceae; genus Nannocystis. Next base: position 518 of record JAYUXQ010001015.1, read on the forward strand.
AGCGTCGACGTCGACGAGCACCTCGGCAACGTCCTCGACACCAGCCTCGGCTTCGTCGACCACACCGGCAAGCGCGTGGTCCTCGCCGACTACTTCGACGGCAAGCGGCCCGTGCTGGTGACGATGAACTACTTCCGATGTCCAGTGCTGTGCAACGTCCAGCTCAATGAGCTGACCGAGGCGCTGCGCACCTTCGACTGGACCCCGGGGGACGAGCACTTTCGCATCGTCACCGTCAGCATCGACCCCCGCGAGACCGCGGAGCTCGCCGGCACCAAGCGCGCCAACCATCTCAAGGCGCTGGGCAAGGGTGAGGCCGACTGGGCCTTCCTGACGGGGGACGCGCTGAGCATCCGCCTGCTCGCCGCGCAGCTGGGCATCCAGTACGCCTACGACCCGGAGCAGGACCAGTACGCGCACCCGGCGGTCGTCGTCTTCGCCTCACCCGAGGGGAAGATCGTCCGCTACGTGTACGGGCTCAGCTACAAGCCCAACGACCTCAAATTCGGCCTGATCGAGGCCAGCGAGGGCCGCGTCGGCACCACCATCGATCGCATCATCCTCAGCTGTTTCCACTACGACGCGACACTTGGTCGCTACGGCCCGTTTGCGTTCGGTCTCATGCGCATCGCGGGCGTGTTGACTGTGTTATTGATCGGAACCGGCTTACTCTTCTACTGGCGCCGAGAACGGCGCCACACCCGACTCGCTCGACTCGCTCGACTCGCTCGACAGCCGAGCTCGCAGCTCCAGCCGCTCCAACCGCTCCAACCGCATCAGCCGCATCAGCCCCATCATGCGGAGGTACGCACATGATTTTCCTACCCGAAAGCAATCCTGGCACGCCCCCGATGTCGGACAGCCCGTGGAGCTTGCTCCCCGCGGCGTCCTCCAACGCGCAGGCGCTGGATGACCTGTACATCTTCTGCTGGATCCTGATCGGGATCGGCCTGGTCGCCGCCATCGGCGCCCAGATCTACTTCATGGTGAAGTACAAGAAGCCGAAGGATGGTCACCGCAAGACCTCGGCCGTGACCCACAACGGCAAGCTCGAGTTCTGGTGGAGCGCCATCCCCACCGTCGGCTTCGTGATCCTCTTCGCCTGGGGCGAGATCGATTACATGAAGCAGGTGACGCCGCCGACCGACGCGATCGACGTGCGCATCACCGGCCAGAAGTGGTTCTGGACCGCGGACTACCCCGACGTCCCGGGCGCCCAGCTCAACAACACCCTCATCGTCCCCGTCGGCATCCCGATGCGCCTGACGATGACCTCGACCGACGTCATCCACTCGTTCTTCATCCCGGTGTTCCGCCTGAAGAAGGACGTGGTCCCCGGTCGCTACACGGTGATGTGGTTCGAGGCGACCAAGGAGGGCGAGTACCCGCTGTTTTGCACCGAGTACTGCGGCGACCAGCACTCCGGCATGATCGGCAAGGTCCTCGTCGTCAGCGCCGACAAGTACCTCGAGATCCTCAAGGAGGCGGCCCGCCTCGAGTACGACCCCGCCAAGGGTGACAAGACCCAGGCCGACTTCGGCAGGCGCATCTACGACGCCCGCGGCTGCGGCAGCTGCCACAGCCTCGACGGTTCGGCCAAGACCGGCCCGACCTTCAAGGGCCTCTACGGCAAGACCGAGTCCACCAGCGCCGGCGCCGTCACTGTCGAGGACAACTACATCCGCGAGTCGATCCTCGAGCCCAACGCCAAGGTGGTCTCTGGCTTCGCGCCGCAGATGCCGAGCTTCGCCGGCCAGCTCGACGACAAGCAGATCACCGCCCTCATCGAGTTCATCAAGGCCCAGAAGTAGGTCCACATGACGACCCAGCCCGCTCATATCCACGACTTCGACTCGAACCCGGAGCCGAGCTACCTCGTCGCCAAGCGCGGCCTGATGTCCTGGCTCGTCACCGTCGACCACAAGCGGCTCGGCGTGATGTACGGGATCGCGGTCCTGTTCTTCTTCATGGTCGCTGGCATCCTGGCGATCCTGCTCCGCACCGAGCTGTTCACGCCGGACCAGGACTTCATGAGCGCGCAGACCTACAACCAGGTCTTCACGCTGCATGGCGCCATCATGGTGTTCCTCTTCATCATCCCGTCGGTCCCGGCGGCGATGGGGAACTTCTTGCTGCCGCTGATGCTCGGAGCCAAGGACGTCGCGTTCCCCAAGCTCAACCTGCTCAGCTTCTACATCTACACGATCGCCTCGGTGTTCTTCATCGCGGCGCTGCTCAACGGCGGCCTCGACACCGGCTGGACGTTCTACACCCCGTACTCGACCTCGACCGGCACGGCCGTCGTGACCGCCACGGCCGGCGCCTTCATCGCCGGGTTCTCGTCGATCCTCACGGGCCTCAACTTCATCGTCACCGTCCACAAGATGCGCGCGCCGGGCATGACCTGGAACCGCATGCCGCTGTTCGTGTGGGCCATCTACGCGACCGCCGTCATCCAGGTGCTAGCGACCCCGGTCCTGGCGATCACGCTCCTGCTGATCATCCTCGAGCGCACGCTCGGCATCGGCATCTTCGACCCGGCGCTCGGCGGCGACCCGGTGCTGTTCCAGCACTTCTTCTGGTTCTACAGCCACCCGGCCGTCTACATCATGATCTTGCCGGGCTTCGGCATCATCTCCGAGCTGATCA
>JAYUXQ010001016.1:0-7806 GCA_043752905.1 Nannocystis sp.
GCTGTCTTCACCGGCGCCGGTATCGGCATGCTCGGGATCCTCGCCGGTGTTCTCCAGCTCGAGCGTCAACGAGCTGGCGAGATCCGCGGCATCATCGACGCGGCCAAGGCGGAACATCGCGGCTACACGCCGGCCGAGGAGCGACGCTACTTCGACCTGCGCGACGACTTGCTCCGGGGTCGTGACGTGGCGATCGGTGTCGGCGTGGCCGGCCTGGTGAGCCTGGGTACCGGCGTCGCCCTGCTGGCGACGCGGAAGAAGACGAGGTCGCGGACCTACGCGCTCCAGCCCTACGGCGGCCCCCAGGGTGCCGGCGCCGTCCTGCGGCTGCGGTTCTGATTTGTAAGGAGGCATGACCATGCGCAGCTATATGTTAATGATGTCCCTCCTGGCTCTGTTTCTGGCCGGCGGATGTATCCAAGGTCTACTGGACGAGGGCGACGGCCTGGTCTCCATCACCGCCACCGTGGACGCCAGCTCGACGTCTTCCGCGGGCGAGCCATCGACGCCGACGACCTCGGCGGGCTCGGGGGTGCAGACCGTGACGGGCGAAGAGGAGAGCACCGGGTCGAGCACGGCCAGCTCGGGCGGCGACCCGGGGTCGAGCTCGAGCGACCCGGTCAACCTGCCGCCCACGATCGAGCTGTTCGCGGTCGATAACGATTACATCAACGCGGCCGGACCCCTCACGCTGACGCTCGTTGCCAGCGACGACCACGCGGTCGTCAAGGTCCGCCTCTACCTCGACGGGGTGAAGCTCGCGGACCTGACGCCCGCAGACTTCCCGTACGCCTACGACGTGCTGTCGGCGAAGTTCAACGGCGACAAGCGGATCTTCAAGGTCGTGGTCGAGGACGCAGAGGGCCTCACCGCGGAGCGGGAAGCCGACCCGGTCAAGGTGTGGCTGCCGGCGTCGGGCGTCGAGCGGTGCATCTTCACAGATCCGGGCGAGGGCTCCGTCATCAGCTACGTGTCGGCCATCAAGTTCACGCCCGAGGCGATCATCGCGGTCGGCACGCGCGACACCGGCGCGGGGCCCATGCTGACCGTGTGGAAGCTCGACCCCAATACCTGCGAGGAGATTCCAGGTTGGCCGAAGTCCGTGAAGAACTGGAGCACCAACGACGACTACAAGAAGGCGGCGTCCATCGGCGCCGCGGTCGACATCGACGAGGACGGGAACATCGTCGTCGCCGGCAACTTCTGGGTCGGCAACAAGCCGCAGGGCTACGTGGTGCTGCTGACCTGGGACGGCTCGCGCTTGTGGGAGAAGGTAGGCCAGGCCGGCGACGAGATTACCAGCGTCGCCGCTGCGACGGCGCAATTCAAGGACCGCGTGTTCGTCGGTGGATCTGTGCGCACGAGTGACAACCCGGTGCGCACGGATGGGGCGGTCTGGGTCTACCAAGCCAGCGGTGAGACGGCGTTCGTGTCGCCGCCGAATATCCTCGCGGCTCCGTTCACCGCGGACGAGAAGACCGACGAGTTCAACGTGCGCAGCGAATCGGTCCGAGCGATCCTGAGCAAGCCCGGCACCGGCAATGCGCTGGCGGTGGGCGAGCGGCAGGTGAAGGATGACGTTGACCTCGTCTACAGCCGTGCCTTCACTGTGCAGGTCCATCCGCTTGCCGGGGTCGTGAGCACGCCCTGGACCTCCTGGGCACCTTCATTCCTCCACGATGCTATCCGTTCTGTAGTTCTCTGCGGTGATGATGTTCTGGCCGGGGGCTGGACCCGTGACGATGTACCCGGTGCCAAGCCGCGACCGATGATGTTCTGGATCGACAGCGACGGCACGTCGGTGAAGCACCGTGATGAGCCGCAGCTCGGCTCGACCCAGATCAACGGCATCGCCTGCGATCGGGAGGCCAAGATCGTCAGCGCGGCGACACGCGACACGGGCTCGCGGGACGTCCAGGTCTTCGCCGTTCCGGGCCAGGACGGCCCGCTCATGTGGTACGACGCCGGTACCCTCGCCGACGACGGTGCCGAGGCCGTGGCCTGCGATTGGCGGGGCTTCTGCGGGTGGGGCGGCTACCGGACGACCAACGGGAAGCCCTACGCGGTGGTGCGAGTCCACCACCCTTAGCATCACCCGGGCGGGATAAAATCGTCGCAGAGGTCGACGAGCGCGCCGACATGCTCCGCGAAGAAGGGCGCGTAATTGTCCAGGCAAATCGAACCGATGAAGCCATGCTCGACGCCCTCGGCGAGCAAGCGGAGTCGGTTCTTGATCTCGTTGTACTTGTTCGGAAGACAGAGCTGATGGTAGTCGACGTCGACGTCGGTCGTCAGGACCAGCACGGCGAAGGCATCGTCATTATAGTTCTTCGCCGCGCGCAGGGCCTCGATCCACTCGTTGACGGTGCCCGTCGAGTCCTCGTCGTAGTTGTCCTGGATGATCGTGACGACCAGGAGCGCGTCCTCGCGGAGGAAGCCGCTGTTGCAGGCGTAGTCCTTCTTCGGGTCGTTGATCTCGGGCTGGAGCGCGGCGACCATTGCCTCGCCAGTGATGCCGATGCCAGAGGTGCCGACCTGCGCGGTACAGGCGAATACCTCATCCAGGTTTTGCTGTCCGGTCGTGATATAGCGCAGGCCGCTGTCGATGTCGCAGAGGCGATTCGAGGCGTAGACGCCGACCGGAAAGATGACGCCCGCGCCGACTTTCTTGTCGCACGCCGTCACCGCCGCCGAGCAGTAGGGTGGCTCTCCCTGCGGGTCGCACCCCTCGGTGCATACGCTGCAATCCTTGATGCCCCAGCCCGGGGCGGTGTTGGCCGAGAGGATGTGGTAGTCGAAGTCTGGGAGTTGCGCTTGGACCGCGTCCATGAAGCTGGGGAGGCTGGCGACTAGTGCCTCCTGGCTCGACTGCATCGTCCCGTCGGAGCTGACGACGAACAGGAAGTCGATCTTCCCCGCGCAGCCGGCCGGCTGCGTCGGGCCGAAGTCAGGCATGCCCATGTCCCAGACTGTGCCGTCGCTCGTGCCAGTGCTCGTCGTCGACGCCGCCGAAGACGTGGAGGTCGAACTGTCCGGCGACGGCGCGCTCGTCGACGAGTCCGCGGAGGAGGTCCCTGACTCAACGGGCACGGTCGTGATCTCGGGCTGGGTCATGCTCCCGAAGCCGGACACGCCGCCACCTCCCCCGCATGAGACGGCGCTAGCCAGGGCGAAAACCGTTGAAACGCGCATGGAAGGCATGATTTTAGCGAAAGTGCGCATGGATGTCACGGATCGGGAAGAAGGAATCGAACGCTGTTATCTTCGCCCAAACTAGCGGACTTCGGAGGTTTACGGCTTGGCTTCGGCCTCGAAGGCGCCGATATCGCAGCGATCTCCAGCGGGACGCTGGAAACCTCGCTGATCGACCTGAATGCTTTGGCCCATGTGGTCTTGGCAGGCACCTGGTCGGCCCAAGGTTGCGGCGACACTACCCTTCTTGATGGCCTGGGTCCGGGTGAAGCCGCCGTTATCGGCGAGGGGCGCCACTTGGGGATCTTGCCCAACAAGGTTGTGGGCGAGTTCTCCAGTGACCTTGCACTGCTCCAGTGTTTGAAAGGCATTATAATCAAGGGAGGCCAAGGACAGCAGACCTCCGGTGAAGCAATCGGGCCCCACCGTCGCTTGGTTGCCGTACACCACGCTATTTCTGATATTCGTTCTGGTCGAGTTGGGCGTGGCGTCGCCGGCCATGTGGACCCCGCCCCCGGTCAGAGCTTTATTGTCTGTGATGGTGACGTTGCTCAGTTCCACCTGCTGCCAAAGATCTTTAGGCATGGCCGGCGAGCACTCATTGGAGATTGTCGGAAGACGGCCACAGAGCCAAAGTCCACCACCCTCGCTGGTTGTTGCACCGCCCTCGACACTGTTCCGACTAACTGTAACGTTTTCCATCACAGTGGTAGGATGCTGTGCGGAGTCCAGGCATGACTTTGTCGCCGAGACCACTGCCGCCCCGCCACCCTGAGCCCCCCCGCTCGACTGGATGGTGTTTCCACTCAGCGTGCTTTGAAAGACGCGCGCCCATCCAAACGAATTAAGCGGGCCTTGTACCACGTGCAAGCCACCCCCTTGTGCTCGCGACCTCCAAGGCGCGTCAGATGGATCGAGAACTTCAATCCTATTGTCAGCCATCGTCACTTCCCGCAGATCCAAGGATTCCTCATTGACCCCCGCGATGCCGTAAACGGCGCCCCCTTGAGCCAAAATGTAAACGTCTGCCGTAACATTCTGCTGGATCATGGTGACGTTATTCTCGCTGATATCTGCGCGCAAAAATTCGATCTTCTTTCCGCTCTGGTAGCCAAAGGTGAACATCGAGACACCGCCACCCCCGCCCCACAGAATGAGGGGTCGGATTTCGCCGCCCTGATTTCCATGAGTGACGTGAGCCATCGTCGCTACCTCATTGCCACGGACTTCTACGTCAGAAAACTCCACGTCCATCCCATCCGCCAGTCCCCCCAAGCCGATGCCGCCCCCGCCCGCCGTCATCACGCGCCAGTCTTCGCCAGAGTTCCCTCTGGAAACCCAAGCGCCGGTGACAAGCACCTTGTTCCCGTTGAACGTGGAACCACTGACCCTGAGGCTGGGCACCGCGTCCTTGGGGACCCCGTAGCCGTTGACCCCGTAAATTCCCCCGCCCTCTACATGGACATATTGCTCGTGCTCGGCATTGTTGTCCATTACGACTTCAACGGTATTATTGTCAAAATGACTCTGCTCGATTTCGACGACCATGGCTTCGATGGCGAGGCCACCCCCATTCGCAGACACCTGGCTAATATGGTCGGAGGACATGAGTTCGAAGTTTTGGTGGACAACAATATGATTTTCTCTCACATCGGCGCCCTTGAGGTTTAGAAAGGCGCCGAACACTGAAAGACCACCGCCGCTCACCTGCACGTTATAGTGTTCGCCGAGAATTTGGTTGCCCGAGACAACCGAGTCAATGACCTCCACCCTTGACGAAGATGAGCCTGAGTGGAGTCCTCCGCCACGGGCGATGATGTAGCTAAACTCGTCAGATTCGCCCAGAGTGTTGTCCAGAATTCGACTATTGATGACCTGGAGCCTGTCGAGGCCCCATGCCAGCACGCCGCCACCGTAGCCCAGCGCGTTGTTCTTCTGGATCACGCATGTATCAATCACCAGGTTCCCCCAGAATGCGTGAGCGAGCACCCCGCCGCCGCCTTTTTCTTCGCCCGGCACGTTGGAGCTGTCACCGTTTTGCAACGTGAGGCGCTTGAGGGTCACACTCAAGGATTTGTTATCCTCCTCCACATCGTCCACGAAGGTGATGACTCGGTCTTTCTGGTTGCCGTCGATAACGACCGGCTCGTCGCCGAGCACAGGCGCCCGTTTCAGCGTAACGCCACGGTGGATAATCAGGTTTTCCTGGTAGCTTCCAGGGCAGATATCAACGACCTTGCATTCTTTATCGTCCACGGCCTCTTGAATGAGAGTGTGACTGTTGGGAACTGTGCACACCTGTGATAGGCATTCTTCCGTTTCGACCTCGCCGGTGGTACCGTCACCTTCAGACACGGAGCCTGAGGATTCGGCAGCACTGCTGGAATCCGAATCCTCACCCCCATTCGATTCGGTCGGGCCGCCAGTGGGAGTGCCCTCGGTGGACGTGGGTAGCGAATCACTGACGGTGGCCGTCAGATCGCTATCGCCTTGAGAGTCACTGTTGCCGGCCGAGACGGCGATATCATCACCACAGCCCGAGGCGACAGGGGCGCCCGCCAAGGGAATGGTGAGGAGCAGGCGCATCGTTGAGCTTGAATGGTGGGTCGGGGTAACGGTTGTCATGGTCAGTCCTTATCACAAACTGGATCTGTATGCCATCCGGCAAATTGAGGATCTGCTGCGTGGTCGGTCCTCGGATCCGCATCCCCGTAACTGCATTTTTCGCCACGAGGTTGTCGACCGTGGACTCGCCTGTACAAGTCACCCGGGGCCGCCTTGCAGTCGCCGTGGGCGAGTTAAGCTGACCTTCGCTTGGGTGTGGCGATGACCTTCTTCCCAATCCCACACACCCTGCGTCTCGCCGTTGGCCAGAAGCGCGGTGGCTTGGTCGAGGTCAGCGCCCGGAGGAATGTCGATGGCGTAGAACCGACCTTTGGCTCGCTCGAGAGTGCAGCCAAGCTCACTCAGCGGCTTCCAAAATGAGTCGAACTGTTCCTGCTCGATTCCCTCACGCACCATGATCCGATACGTCGACGATCCGCTGCGCTCCACAACGTCTCGGAATTCAAGCATGCCATCCGGGGCAGGTGCCGCACGCACAGTGTCCTCGAAGCTGACCCCGTAGAAGAAGAACGGCGAGTTCAGGATCCGGTAGGTGTCGTCGCCCAGGGGCTTGGCCCACAGAGTCTCGGGCGTCGTGTAGTAGTCGTCGTTCGGGTAGAACAGAACCTTGACGAGGTCAGCGTCTGGCGGTCGTCGATTGGTGTTCGTCATGGGCCCAGGAACTCCGTGGTGGTCTTGGCTCCCTTGCGGAGATTGCAGGTGCGGCACGCATTCTGCGCGTTCTCGAGCGAGTTGTCACCGCCCCGCGAGGCTGGGATGGCATGGTCTGTGTGGCGCTTGTTCGGACCCGAGACCTTTTCGGTAGGCACGTTACAGAAGACGCAGCGTCCGTTCGCCGCTCGGTCAGCCTCGTCTTTGACCGAGTTCGAGAAGGGCTTGCCCGCGCCGTTGGGCTTGGCGCTGCCCACTTTGGGGCGAGGCCCTGTCTTCAGCTTTTCTGCAGCCGCCCGAACACCCTGGGTGGCATCATCGGCAAACTTGCGGACGGCCCTGCGGGCCTGGCGGAGCGCCTGCTTGGCGCCCTGTTTGCTGACCTTGAGCCCAACACCAGGCGGGCCTATGGCGAGGGTCGCCACGTCGGCGATGTCCGAGGCCGTCATGGCCCAATCGAGGCCGGTCAGTGCGGCGTCGAGGACGCCGTAGGCCATGCTGGCGAGCTGGGCCTGGCGGTACTCGGCGAGCGCCCGGTCGCGGGCGACCGCCGCCATGCGGCTTGCGAGCGCGGGGCCGTCGTTGTCCGGGTAGTTGTCGAGGACGCCGGGGCGGTTCTCGCTGCCGTGCGCGAGGCCCTTGCGGCCGGTTGGGTCGGTGAAGGTGACGGGGTGCGGGCGCTCGTCGTCGTAGCCGAGGGTGCGGCCCGCGTGCGCGAGCAGGTTGCCGTCGTCGCTGTAGCGCCAGGTCTGTGACTTGCCTGCGGCGGTGTGGCCGACCAGACGTCGGAGGTCGTCGTAGACGAAGGTCTGTGACAGCGAGAATCCCTCCGCGGCGAGGTCGTCGTCGGTCTCGGCGAGCTGGCCGGCGGCGTCGTAGCGGTGCGCGAGGTCGAGGAGCGTGCGCGAGCCGGCCGTGACACGCTGGCCGAGCACGCGGCCGCCGTGGTCGAGGTCGCGGTGCAACGTTAGGCCGGAGGGCAACTCCAGCTCGCGCCAGCGCGTGAGGGCGTCGTAGTCGGCGCGCTCCACGAAATGCTCGAGCGGGCGCTCGAGGCCCCGCGGCGAGTAGTCATGCTCCAGGGTGCTGCCGTCCGGGAAAATGTCGCGGAGGATGCGATCCTGAGCGTCGTAGATTTGGCCCGCGGTGAGCGTGATCGGCCCGGATGCGGCGGCGAAGGTGCGTGTGGACGTGACGATGCGGCCGCGGGCGTCGTATGTGAACGCGACGCTGACGGCGTCGTCTTCGACGGTAGCGAGCTGGCCGCGGGCGAATGGGCCGCTGCCATCGTAATGGTGGCGGACCTCGCCGACCTGCGCGCTTGCGGAGCTGTAGGAG
>JAYUXQ010001017.1:0-3165 GCA_043752905.1 Nannocystis sp.
TCGAGCTGTTCCCAGCGGGTGGTCAGGGTCTGGGCGCGGCTGCGGGCGGCGTTGAGTTTGTTGGTCACCTCGGTGACCCTGGTGTGGCCGGCGGCGTAGGTGGCGGGGTCGGCGAGCCGGACGCTGAGGGCCTCGGCTTCGGCCTCGGTCGCCTCGATCTGGGCGACGATGCCGTCGAGCTCGCGGCGCTGGGCGAAGCTCAGGCCCTTGTTCTTGCCGCCGCCGCCGCTGTTGCGGTTGTTGTTGTTGTTGTTGGTCGGCTCGGGGGTCGACTTCTGGGCGCGGTCGGCTGACTTTTTGGCGGCTGTCTCTGCGGCCAGGTCGGCGTTGGCCTGGGCTTTGGCCTGGGCGGTGAGCTCGAGGTAGAGGCTGTAGTTGCCCTCGTGGCGGGTGACGCGGCCGTCGGGCTCGAAGACGAGGAGGGCGGTGGCGACGCGGTCGAGGAACCAGCGGTCGTGGGTGACGACGAGGGCGGTGCCGCCGAAGTCGATCAGCATCTCCTCGACGGCGCCGAGGGTGGCGACGTCGAGGTCGTTGGTCGGCTCGTCGAGGAGGACGAGGTTGCTGCTGCCCTGCAGGAGCTTGGCGAGGGCGACGCGGGCCCGCTCGCCGCCCGAGAGGGTGCCGACCTTTTGCGCGTAGCTCTGCGGGTCGAACAGGAAGCGCTCGAGGTACTTGCCGATCTCGATCGGGTGGCCGTCGATCTCGGTGGCGCGGCGGCTCTGGGCGATGTTGTCGTAGACGGTGGCGTTGTCGTCGAGGCCGGAGCGGTTCTGGTCGAGGTAGGCGAGCTGCGTGTTCTTGCCGAGCACGACGGTGCCGCTGGCGGGCGGGACCTGGCCGGTGATGGCGCGCAGGAGGGTGGTCTTGCCGCAGCCGTTGGGGCCGAGCACGCCGATCCGCTCGCCCTTGCGGACCGCGAAGGTGAGACCCGTGACGAGCTGGCGGCCGGGGACCTGAAGGCAGAGGTCGCGGAGCTCGAGGATCGTGTTGCCGCTGCGCGCGGTCTGGACCTGAAGGTCGAGGCTGCGGTCCGAGGGCGGCGGGCCCTTGCCGAGCTCGACGTGGGCGCGGTCGATGCGGGCCTTTTGCTTGGTGCTGCGGGCCTTGGGCTGGCGGCGTAACCATTCCAGCTCGCGGCGCAGGAAGTTCTGGCGGTTGTTCTCGGTGCGCTGGGCGAGGGCGGCGCGCTCGGCCTTGCCCTCGAGGTAGGCCATAAAGCCGCCGTCGAAGCAGTGCAGGCTGCCGCGGTCGATCTCGATCGTGCGGGTGGCGACGCGGTCGAGGATGTAGCGGTCGTGGGTGATGAGGAGGAGGGCGCCAGGGAAGACCTCGGCGAGGTGGTGCTCGAGCCACTCGATCGTGGCGACGTCGAGATGGTTGGTCGGCTCGTCGAGGATCGCCAGGTCGGGCTTTTGCGCGAGGATCCGCGCGAGCGCGACGCGGCGGCGCTCCCCGCCGCTCATGTGCTCGAGCAGCGCCTCGGGGTCGGGGATGCCGAGGCGTTGCAGGAGGGCCTCGGCCTCGTGGACGCGCTCCCAGCCGCCGAGGCGCTCGATCTCACCCGCGGCGGCGCTCTGCTCGTCGATCAGGCGCTCCATCTGGTCGGCGTCGAGGTCGCCGGACTCGAGGGCCTCGCTGGCGGCGAGGTGGCGGGCGCGGGCCTCGGACCAGGCGCCGAGGCCCGAGAGCACGGCGTCGCGCGAGCACATGCCGGCCGGGAAGCGCGGCTCCTGCTCGAGGTAGGCGATCGAGGCGCCGCGGCGGAACACGACCTCGCCGGTGTCGGGCGCGTCGAGGCCGGCGAGGATCCGCACGAGCGTGCTCTTGCCCGAGCCGTTCACGCCGACGAGGCCGACGCGCTCGCCGGTGTGGATCGTGACGCTGATGTCCTCGAGGACGCGACGGATCCCGAAGGCGCGGGAGACTTGCTTGGCTGTGACGATCGGCAAGGCGCCGGGATAGTACGCGTCCACGTCGCGTTGCAAGCGTGCGGGGGCCCCGCTGGCGGGGAGACGTCGCCGCGACGCCGGCCGCCGGCCGCCGCCGCGGACCCGCGCGCAGGCCCGCCCCCGTTGTTTGCCCGCTCCGCCCCGTCGACAGGGCCGGCGATCACTGATAACTCTCGAGGTTGGCGATGACCCGGCCTCCAGACACGCGAGCTTTCTCCGTGCGGCCGATCGCAGCCGAGCGAACCCTGGCCGAGATGGGCCGATCCTGGCCGAACCCGGCGATGACGAGCGCAACGAGAATTTCCGACCCCCGGGTCGCAGCGAAGAGAAAGAGGACACCGTGAAGTTGTTTGTTGGTGGACTGGCGTGGGCGACCGACGACGCGTCGATGCGTGCGGCGTTTCAACCCTTTGGCAACCTGTCGGACGCGGTCGTGATCAAGGATCGCGAGACCGGGCGCAGCCGTGGCTTTGGCTTCGTCACCTACTCCGACGACGCGTCGGGGAAGGCGGCCCTGCAGGCGATGAACGGGGCCTCCCTCGACGGCCGCAGCATCCGCTGCGACGAGGCGGTGGAGCGAGAGCGCGGCGCCGGTGGGCCCCCCCCCCCCCGCATGGGTGGCGATCGTCCCGCTCCACAGGGCGGGTTCGCGGGTGGTGGCGGCGGATTCTCGGGTGGCGGTGGCGGCGGTGGCGGTGGTGGGTTCTCGGGCGGCGGCGGCGGCGGTGGCTTCAGTGGTCCGCCCAGCGGTCCCCCGCGTAGCACTGGCTTCGGCGGCGCGCCTGGTGGTCCCCCGCGCGGCGGCCCGCCTCCGGGCGACCGCGGTCGTGACGGCGGCGGTGGTGATCGTCGCGGCGCCGAGAAGGTCCGTGGCGGCGGCGGTGCTGGCAAGCGCACCGGCGGCGGCGGTGGCCGGCGTCGGCAAGAGAGCGACGACTTCGGCGACGACTGAGGTCGAGCGCGCGGGCCCGCGAGTCACTCGCGGGCCCGGATGCGGGGGTGAATGCGATGGCGCGATGGCGCGATGGCGCGATGGCGCGATGGCGCGATGACGCGATGACGCGATGACGCGATGACGCGATGACGCGATGACGAGATGGCGCGATGACGCGATGACGCGATGGCGCGATGATGCGATGATGCGATGACGGAAGGTGATTGAGCGTGGTGGGGCCCTGCGTGGGCCCGTCGGTCATGGCGCGGGGACTTCGAG
>JAYUXQ010001018.1:0-3164 GCA_043752905.1 Nannocystis sp.
GGGTCCGTGCGCGGACCATCGGGAGGTATGCGTGATGCGGAGCAGAGGTACGGGCAGGGGTTTGTTTCGCAGGTGGGGGGCCGTCGTGGCCGGGCTGGCGACATGGCTCGCGGTCAACGCCGCGTCCGCGCTCGTACCGCCGACGGTGACGCATCAGGGGCGCCTGTTCGACGCCCAGGGCGCGCCGGTGGTCGGCACGATCGACCTCACCTTCGCCATCTACGAGGCCGTCGATTCCCCGGCGCCGCTGTGGATCGAGACCCACACCGTCGACTTCGATGAGGGGTACTTCTCGGTGCAGCTCGGGTCGATCGAGGCCTTCGACATCACGCTGTTCGATGGGTCGTCGCGCTGGATCGGCGTCACCGTCGACGCGGATCCGGAGATGACCCCGCGCGCCGAGATCGCCAGCGTGCCGTACGCCTTCATCGCCAACGACGCGGTCGGCGACATCAACCCGCAGTCGGTCAACATCCCGGGCTTCGGGCCCGTCATCAATAGTCAGGGGCAGTGGGTCGGTGATCCTACCGGGCTCATCGGACCCGCGGGGCCAGCGGGGCCGGCAGGCGCGGATGGGCCAGCGGGCGCGGCAGGGCCGGCAGGCACGGATGGGGCAGCGGGTCCTGCGGGTCCTGCGGGGCCGGCGGGTCCTGCGGGTCCTGCGGGTGCAGATGGTCCTGCGGGGCCTGCGGGTGCAGAGGGTCCTGTGGGGCCAGCAGGGCCCGCGGGTGCGATGGGAGCGGATGGGCCGGCGGGTCCTGCGGGTCCGGCAGGTCCGGCGGGCGCGATGGGACCGATGGGACCGATGGGACCGATGGGACCGATGGGCCTGATCGGCGCGACGGGACCGGCGGGTCCTGCGGGTCCGGCGGGCGCCCAGGGTCTGCAGGGGCCCGCGGGACCGACGGGCCCGCAGGGACCGCAGGGCATTGCGGGGCCGACGAGCATCGCGGCGTGTCCTGCCGGTTACACGACCTTGCAGCTGACGCGCTCGACCATTTGTTCGCGCCGTGAGGTGTTCACGACGACGTGGGTCGGCGCGCAGGACCGCTGCAACAATGTGCTGGGCGGCGGGCAACTGTGCACATACTCGCAGATGCGCCGCATCTGCGCCAACGGCGGGGCGGCGCCGATCGGCGGGGCATGGCTGGCCGACCGCACCGGCGACGACGCGGCGGTCATCGCCAACGGCGGAGATTGCAACAACTTCGACGGCATCTCGAACGCGCTCAACCAGACGCAGACCGCGCTGTATTGCTGCCTCGAATGGATGAAGTATTGATGAAATACGGACGCCCTGACCTCCGACACCCCCCCAAGTCGGCGCTGCCACACTTCGAGCCCGAAGTGTGGTGAAACGCGACTTTTAGCGAGCGCGTGATCTCGAAGCAGGCCGTCGGCGCGCGCAGGAGCGGGTCGGGGGCCTGTCACGTTTGCAGGGCAGGGGCAAAGATCGGTGAGCGACCGCGGACGGTGTGATAGCATCGACCCATGCTCCGTGCGATCGCAGACAATGGTCAGTGCGTGCTCGCCGAGGAGGACGGGCGCCTGCTGTTCCTGGCGCGCCGCGGCCTCGTCCCGGGCTGGGCGGTCTATGTCGTGGGTCTGCTGACGGCGATCTTCGGCGTCAATTCCGTCGTGCTGATCGGGTTCGGCGTCCGCCACCATGATGTTCGGGTGTTCGTCGGACTCGGCATGATGATCGCCGCCGGGCTGCTGGGCTGGGCCTGTGTCACCCTGGCCAGACGGCGGATCGCCCGGCGCGAGGCGGCGCTCGACCCGGGCGCGGCGCTGCTCGTCATCGACCTCGAGGCGGGCCTGCTGCGCGATGCGTCGGGCCGCGAGCTGGTGGCGATCGACAGTGCGAAGTTCGTCCGCCGCATGCAGCTGACCTCGTCGTCGCGTGCGCTGCATGTCGTGTGGTCGGGCAACGAACGGGTCCTCTACCGCGGCGACGCCTTCACGGGGCCGATCGACGACGCCGTCGACGCGCTCGAGCGGCGCGGGATCCGGGTATCTTGACGCGATGAGGCGCGCGTGACGAGCAGATCGTGGCCCACGTCGAGCGGGTCCGATGTATTCGATGATATCTGCAGGGCCCGCGGGATCATCCCACCGGGTAATCGGGCAGGCTGATCTTGTCGGCGGTCTTGGTCGCGGTCAGCTTTCCGAGCAGGCTGCTGATCGCCGGTCTGGCCGCGAAGCCGAGGACGGCCCGCGAGACGGCGATCCCGGCCCGGGTGCGCGGCGACGCGAAGTTTAGCGTGCCCGGGAAGATCTTCTGCGCCTTGTCGACATAGGGCCGCATCCGTCGCTCGTAGCTGGCGAACGCCTCGGTGTGGTCGTCGCGCAGGCCGAGCTCACCCGCGAGGAGGTATGCGCCGACGAGGGCGAGGCTGGTGCCCATACCGCTGACGAGCGACGCGCAGTAGCCCGCGTCGCCCACCAGCGCCACCCGGCCCTTCGACCAGCGCCGGAGCTTCACCTGACCGATCGCCTCGAAATAGAAGTCGTCGGCTGCGTCCATGCTCGCCAGCACGCGCGGCGCCTCGAAGCCCGCGTCGGCGAAGACCCGCCGCAAGAGGCTCTTTTGGGCCTCGACTTCGAGGTTCTCGTGGCCGCGCTGCGTGGTGCGAAACGACAGGAAGGCGCGCGTGGTGCCATGATTATCGGGGCGCAGCATCACGACGCGGGCCCCGGGCGCGTTGTACCAGCGGGCCCAGCGACCGTCGGTCTCGCTGTACGGGACCGTGAAGTAGGCCGCGTACATGTCGAGATGGCGGATCGCGGACTCCTCGGGGAAGATGAGGCGGCGGGTCCGGGAGCGGATGCCGTCGGCGCCGATGACGAGGTCGAAGTCTCGCTCGAGGCCGCTCGCGAAGCTCACCGCGACGCGGTCGCCGTGATCGATGATCGTGCCCGGGTGGTCGTCGAAGATATATTCGGCGTCGGCACGGGCGCGCTCGTGGAGCACCTGGACGAGCTCACCGCGGAGAATTTCGATCTCGGAGACGAGCCCCTGGCCGCCGAAGCTGTCGCTGGGAAACGCGGCCCGCGTGCGCCCGGCCGCGTCGACGAACGCCAGGCCGTCCTCGTGGGTGAGTCGCTCGCGGATCGCGTCCTCGACGCCCATGCGGCGCACGACCTCGCGGCCCGCGCCGCGC
>JAYUXQ010001019.1:0-7800 GCA_043752905.1 Nannocystis sp.
TCGTACATGCCGGCACCTTACGCTCCGCCGCGACCGATCCGACACGCGCCGCCGATCTCCACTCCGAGCCCTGCGCTCGCCGCCTCGCTCCGCCCGCGGCGATCGCGGCCCGGCCAAAAAGCCTTTGACAAGCGGGCGAGCGTTCGCTAAACAGCGACCCCTCGGGGCGTAGCGCAGCCTGGTAGCGCACCTGGTTCGGGACCAGGGGGTCGGAGGTTCGAATCCTCTCGCCCCGACAGCAGATGGACCTCCGGCCTGAAGTCACTGACTTCGGGCCGGTCGTCTTTTTTATTTAAATAATCAAATGATTCTCGAGGGTCGTCCGCCGTCGCTTCGCGTCAGACCCGCCGTTGCGGTCGGCTGCGCGTCGCCCGCATACTTCCCGCCGATGTCTCGTCGTCCGCTGCTCCTGCTCACGCTCCCCCTGCTCTCCGTGCTCTCCCTCGTGGCCTGTCAGCAGGGCCCCCGCGGCTACGGCACGCCGACGACGAAGCCGACGGGTACCGGCACTGGCAGCACTGGCAGCACCACCAAGCCCGGGCCGGGACCGACGGCAGGAGGCAACCCGGGCACCCCACCCGTCAACCTCGGGCCCGTCGTCGAGATCGCCGCGGGCGGTGATCATGCCTGTGTGCGTCGCGGCGGCAACGTTCAATGCTGGGGTGCCGGCGCCCTCGGACAGCTCGGTGACGGCAACCTGCGCGACAGCCCGCGGCCCGTCACCGTCGTCGACCTCGACGACGCCGAGCAGCTCGCGCTCGGGGCCAGCCACAGTTGCGCGCGCCAGGCCGGCGGGAGCGTGTCGTGCTGGGGGGTCAACGGCAGCGGCCAGCTCGGCGACGGCGACGGCCGCCCGGGCTCGCAGAGCGCCCGACCCGTGGCCGTGCGTGGCCTCGAGGACGCCGTCGAGATCCGCGCCGGCCTCGCCCACACCTGCGCCCGCAAGCGCAGCGGCGGCGTCGTCTGCTGGGGTGACAACCGCGGCGCGCAGCTCGGCAACGACGGACGCCAGGCCTGGGTCGCACCGGTCCAGGTCGCCGGCCTCGACGACGCCGTCGAGCTCGCCGCGGGCGCCCGCCACACCTGCGCGCGCACCAGGGTCGGCAAGGTCCTGTGCTGGGGCACCGGCGCCGCGGGCCAGCTCGGCGACGGCAGCTCGCGCCACCCCGCCCCGGGCCCCGTCACCGGCCTCGCCGACGCGACCGCGCTGGTGGCCGGTGGAGACCACACCTGCGCCCTGCGTCGCGGCGGCACCGTCGTGTGCTGGGGCAGCGGCTTCGCCAAGACCCCGACCGCCGTGCCCGGCGTCGACAAGGTCGCCGAGCTGACCGCGGGCGACGAGCACACCTGCGCGCGCAGCAAGGGCGACCTGACCTGCTGGGGTCGCAACGACCGCGGCCAGCTCGGCGACGGCACCCTCGAGAACCGCAGCAGCGGCGCCGCCGTCCGCGGCCTGCCCGAGGTCAAGGGGCTGGCCGCCGGCTCGCGTCACACCTGCGCGCTGACCCGCAGCGGCGGCGTGCAGTGCTGGGGCGGCAACGACGGCGGCGCGCTCGGGGCCGGCCTGCTCCCGACCAGCGGCGACGGCACCCAGGCCGCCACCGTCCGCAACCTCACCGACGCGACCGACATCGCCAGCGGTCACGGCTTTAGCTGCGCCGTCACCGATGGCGCCGTGCAGTGCTGGGGCGCCGGCGGCTTCGGCCAGCTCGGCGACGGCACGATCGCCGATCGCTCGCTCGCCCAGCCGGTCACCGGCCTCTCGGAGGTCGTCCAGGTCTCGGCCGGCGACGGCCACGCCTGCGCACGCCGCAGCAACGGCCAGGTGTGGTGCTGGGGGCAAAACGGCAGCGGCCAGATCGGCGACGGCACCAAAGCCATGCGCAACAAGCCGACCCAGGTCGCCGGCATCGCCGACGCCGTGCTCGTCGCCGCCGGCGGCGAACACAGCTGCGTCGCCCGCAAGGCCGGCCCCGTGCTGTGCTGGGGCAAGGGTGACACCGGCCAGCTCGGCCAGGGCAAGGCCGAGGGCAGCAGCAAGCCCGTCGGCGTCCCCGGCCTCGGCGCCGTCACCCAGCTCTCGCTCGGCACGACCCACTCGTGCGCGCTGCAGGCCAGCCGCCGGCTCATGTGCTGGGGCGGCAACTTCTTCGGCCAGGTCGGCAGCGGCCAGACGATCGGCTTCTCCGTGCTACCGAACCCGCGGTCCGTGCAAAAGATCGACGACGCTGTCGAGGTCGCCGCGGGCGACGACCACACCTGCGCCCGCAGGTCCACCGGCGCCGTCGCCTGCTGGGGAAAGGGTGACCTCGGCCAGCTCGGCGCCAACATCACCAGCAACTGGTCCACCCGCGTCCCCGTCAAGGACCTCACCTCCGCCACCGCGCTCGGCTCGGGACGCGCCTTTAGCTGCGCCGCCACGCCGGCCCGCGTCATGTGCTGGGGCACCAACGCCGCCGGTCAGCTCGGCGCCGGTTCACGTGGCAGCGCCAAAACACCGACCGCCGCCCAGCAGCTCGACGACGTCCTGCGCATCGCCGCCGGCGTCGACCACACCTGCGCCCTGCGCACCGGCGGCCGCGTCATGTGCTGGGGTAGCAACGCCCGCGGCCAGCTCGGCGACGGCACCACCGCACAGTCCCCGAGCCCGCTCGCGGTCCTCGACCTGCCCTGAAGGTCAGGTCAGCCGCAGGGGATGTTCTCCAGACAAAACGGCCCGGCGAACACGCCCTGGCGCACGCTATTGTCGACGAAGGTCAGGTCGTAGCTACCGACCACCAGGTCACCCTCCCAGCTGTCGATCGTCAGCGTGCCGTCGACCGAGTTGGTCGGCTCGTTGTTGCCGACCTGGTAGGTCGCGAACCCGGCCTGCTCCCCGACGGGGTACACGCCCGGCGCCAGCGGACCGCCCTGCCACAGCATCACGCGCAGCATCTCGCCCGCGAGCGCCGCCCCGCACACCGGCTCCGTCACCTCCATCTTGAACTGCAACGCCGCCCCATCATTGGGCGCGCAGTCGTTCTCGACGATCGCCGAGCCCGCCGGCTCCACCCCGCCCGAGGTCCCCGACGACTCCCCGCCGTCGGCCCCCGACGAGCCAGATGAGCCAGATGAGGCAGACGAGGCAGACGAGCCAGACGAACCAGACGAACCAGACGAGCCCGAATCCTCCGTCGAGCTGCTCTCGCCCGTCACCGACGAGTGCGAGGTGTGCGTCGTCCCGCCGGTCGTGCCGGACGTGCTCGTCGCGTCCGTCTCGCCCGCCGTCGTCGGCTCGGTCGCACCGTCGTCGCCGCTCGACCCCGCGGTCGAGGTCGACGCGCCCGCGGTCCCGGTCCCGCCGGTCGACGTGTCGCCGTCGGTCGTGTTCTTGTCATCGCCACAGCCCGCCACGAGCAGGCCACAAAATCCAAGGATAATCGTTCGCATGCGCGGGAGTGTAGACCACATACCCCCACGCGCAAGCACCTCCACCCCGCTCAACAGCCCTCGGGCTTGCGATCGATCGCCGGCGTGCCATCGGCCGCGAGCACCTGCGAGCTCGTCACCTTCGCCCCGCAGCCCCAGCCGATCACCGCCCCGCTGCACTTCGAGCAGGTCACCGACCGCAGCTCGACCTCGGCCTCGCCCGCGACCTCGATCGCCGACGCCGCGCTCACCGACGTCAACACCAGGTGCTCGAGCACGTTGCCGCGGGCCTGGCTCGCCAGCGTGATGCCGGGCCAGCTGCTGCCTGCCGGCCCGATCGTCACCGGCGACTCGAAGGTCCCCTCGACCTTGAGCGCCGCCGTCTCCCGATCTCCGATCGTCAGCTTCGCCGCCGCCCCCGCGATCAGCTCGACGCCGGCCGCCAGCGTCAGCTCCCCGGCCTCGACCCTGATCTCCTCCGCGAACTCGACCGGCACCCCCTGCGCGATCCAGGTGACCTTGCCCTTGATCTGCCCGCCGCGGGTCTTGATCCGGCACTCCCGGTCATACGCGTTGCCCTCCCCCAGCGCGCCGATCAACGCCGCTGGCAACACCGCCGCGATCGGCGTCGCCGCGAATTTGTTGTCGGCGAACACCGGGATCCGCGCGCCGTCGTCCGCCGTCACGCCCATGCGGTTGCTGCGAAACGTCGTCGAGCTCAGCGACAGCTGCCCGCCGCGCACCTCGACCACCCCGACCTCGTCGTCCTTGCCGCCGAACTCGAGCACCACGTGCTCGAGCGTCGCCTCGCCATGGACGTGCACCCCGAGGTTGCGCCAGCCACCCGCCTTGCGCTCCTGCCCCGTGAATGTGATCGGCGCCTCGCTCGTGCCCTTCGCGATCAACGTCGCCGGACCCTGGGCCCCGACCGTCAACAGCCCCGCCTCGGTGAAGCGCAGCTCGAGCCCGGGCGCCAGCTCGACCGTGATCCGCTGGTTGTCCTTGCCATCGAGCCCGACCTCCCCCGCGATCAACAGCGGTGCGCCGATGTCCTGCCAGCGCGCCGACGCCTCGACCGTGCCGCCGCGCACCCGCACCTGCGCCCCCGCGTCGAAGCGATTCTTGCCCCCGAGCCCCCCGATCGCCCGCGCGGGCGCGTCGATCACCGTCTTGTTGCCGACCTTGCGGATCTCGTTGCCCGTGAACTCTTTCAGGCCGCCACCGTCGCCGATCCGCACCGCCGTCGCCGGAGTCTCGCGGATCTTCACGCCCTTGACTGTCACGTCCTCGGCGTCGATCACCAGCGCGCCGTCCTCGTTGCCGGCGTACTCGATCACCAGACCCTCGAGCTGCGAGCCATCGGCGTTGCCGTACAGCGTCACCCCCCGCCACGCCCCGGCCGCCTTGTCCCCCGCCGACGTCAACACCACCGGCGTCTGCGCCGTGCCCTGCACGATCAACGTCGACGCCGACTGGCGCCCGATGTGCAGCCCCGCCCCATCCTTGAAGCTCAGCGACGAGCCGGCCTCGAGCGTCAGGCTGCCACCATCGACGTGGTAGTCCTCCGTCACCGGCACCACCCCGCACTCCTTCGAGATCACGCGGTGCACCTGCTCCGTGCCGCCGAGAGCATTCGGACAGGCCGTCACCTTCCCGGTCGCCACCACCGCGCCGCCCGCCGCGCTCGCCTGGGCCGCCGCCGCGCCCGCGACCTCGGCCGCCACTTTGACGTCCTCCTCCGGCTTCGCCGCGGGTTTTTGACAGGCGAACGCGAGCGCGAGCAAACCGAGCGGGTGCAGCTTCATGGTGCCGCGGTTTTAGTACGCCGGAACAAACCCCCGCAAGCCGGCGCCGCGCCCGTTCTCGCCCGCACGTCCGTTCTCACCTGTCCTTCGAGACAGCCGACCACGCCGGCCACGACCGCGCGCGCAGACCGCACATCTCCAGGACCTCTGCAAAGCATGCGCGTTGGCCCACGCGGCCACCCGCCGCGGACCGCCCGGAGTGGACTATCCTGCGGCCTGTAGCGCCCGTCTCGGCCATGGACATACGCGACCCTTCCCTCTCCGCCAGCGCCGGTCTGCTGCGCGACGTGCAGATCCCCGAGCTGCTGTGGCAGCTCCACGAGTTGGGCCGCACCGGCTGTCTCAAGGTGCAGCACGGCGAGGTCGTCAAGCAGCTGTGGCTCAAGAACGGCGACCCCGTGTTCGCCCGCAGCAACCAGCACAGCGACCGCCTGACCGACCGCCTGCTCGCGCGCGGCCTCATCACCCGCGGCCAGTACGACGCCGCCCAGCAGCTGATCGCCGGCGCCACCGGCAAGCGGATCGGCGAGCTGATGATCGACGCCGGCCTCATCCACCCGCGCGAGCTCGAGGAGTCGCTGTCCGAGCACCTCCTGCGCATGCTCGACTCGATGTTCTTGTGGCAAGAGGGCCGCTGGGAGTTCGAGGCCGACGTCGTCTCCGCCGAGCCGATCACCCTCCACGTCCCGACCGCCGCGATCATCATGGGCGGCGCCCGCCATCGCATCCCGCTACGTCGCCTGTGGGAGGCCGTCGGCGCCACCGACCAAAAGCCCCTGCTCGCCCCCGTCGACCGCGACGACGCCGGCCGGGCCGCCCTGACCGCCGAGCTCCAGCTCGAGCCGAGCGAGGCCGCCTGGCTCGCGCAGTTCGACGGCGCCCGCCACCTCGGCTCCATGCTCGACGACTTCGACGCCGACGAGCACGAGCTCCTCTCGCTGATCTACACCCTCAAAATGATCCGCCGCCTGGATCTCATCACCCCCGAGCCGATCCCCTTCGCCCGCCAGCGCCCCGGCTCCGGGTGACCCCGTCGGCCCGTCCGCCGCCCTGGGCAGCGCCCGCACGCTCGGATCAGGCAGCGGTCAAAGCAGCATAGCGCCCGGTCAGCCCCTGTAACTCCGCATATAGCCCCGCTGGCAGCTTCCCCTGCAGCGCCGCGAGCAGCTCCTCATGCAACCACCGCTGCTGCACCGGCGGCGCGTTGAACCGCGCGAGCACACCGGCCCCCTCGGACTCGAGCGACCCGACCAGTGTACGCATATTGTGTAATTTGTCGCACCCGACCACCAACGCGCTACGCGTCGGCACCCCCGCGAGCCGAAGCACGTACGCCTGCTTGCGCAGGGGCCACGGCCGCTTGTGCGTCGGCGTCTCGTCCTCCTGGGTGTCGGTGCAGTCGGCGACGATCGCGGCAACCTCGGCGCCGAACTCGGCGGTCACCTCCTCGAGGGTCGCCGGCGTGTCCTCGACGACGTCGTGCAGCAGCGCCGCGGTCGCCTGGACCACGTCGCCGCCGTACTCGAGCGCGAGGCCGCTGACCTGCAACAAGTGGCTCACGTAGGGGATCTGGGTGCCCTTGCGCGTCTGGGCGCCGTGGGCGGCGAGCGCGAAGGCGAGGCCCCGCGCGAGGGTTGGCGTGGGATCTGGCACGCCTCGAATGTACCAGCCCGCTCGACATGCGTCCCGACATCTACCAATACTCTCTCCATGCTCCGACCCCTCGCCGCCCTCGTCGTCCTGTCCCTCGCCGCCTGCGACTCGTCCGCGAAGACCGGGCCCGCGAAGACCGAGCCCGCAAAGACCGAGCTGACCAGCACACAGCTCGCCAAGGCCGACCCCGTGAAGGCCGAGCCCGCCAGGCTCGCCGATGCTACCGGCCCGATCCTCGACCACGAGGTCGAGACCCTCGAGGGCACGAAACAAAAGCTCAGCGACTACCGCGGCAAGGCCGTGCTGCTCGTCAACGTCGCCTCCGAGTGCGGCTACACCCCGCAATATGCCCAGCTGCAGGAGCTCTACGGCCGTTACAAGGACCGCGGGCTGGTCGTGCTCGGCTTCCCGTCGAACGACTTCGGCGGCCAGGAGCCCGGTGACGCCAAGCAGATCAAGGAGTTCGTCACCAGCAAGTTCGCCGTCGACTTCCCGATGATGGCCAAGGTGCACGCCACCGGCCCGGAGAAGGCCCCCCTCTACAAGACCCTGACCGAGGAGACCCCCGAGAGCATGCGCGGCGAGGTCAAGTGGAACTTCACGAAGTTCCTCGTCGACCCCACCGGCAAGGTCGTCGCCCGCTTCGAATCCAAGGTCGAGCCGACCTCACCCGAGGTGATCGGCGCCGTCGAGCAGGTCCTCCCGGCCAAGAGCTGAGCAGCGCTCTCGTGGTCGTGTCCGGGTCCAACGCGCCGACCTCGGTTCCGCGGGCCCGGCGACTCCCTTCCGAGCCCCAGCGCTGCGAATGCGTGCGATACGCATTCATCCGTGATCCGATCGAGACCTGCATCGATACCCTCGAATGCTCGAATGCTCGAATGCTCGAATGCTCGAATGCTCGAATGCTCGAATGCTCGAATGCTCGAATGCTCGA
>JAYUXQ010001020.1:0-3162 GCA_043752905.1 Nannocystis sp.
GCCTCCCCTCCAGCAATGCACGTGGTTTTGCCACTGTCCGCATCTGGCGGTCCGGCAGCGAGTCCCGCATAGTACCCCGGCTTTCCTGATGTCCCTGCGAACGCGCGCCAACCCCCTGCTCCGGTCGCGGCGCGTGTTCACGGGCCTGGCCCTCGCGTGCCTGCTGTCCTCGAGGACAGCCGCCGCCCAGACCCCGCAGCGCCCGACCGCCGCCCGACCTGCCACGCCCGCGGCTCGACCCACGACCCCGCCTCCCCGTCCCGCGCCCCGGCCGGCGACTGACGTCGGCCCGCCGCCGGCCTTGCCGGATCTCGGTCCGCCGCCCAGCCTCCCGCCGACCGACGCCCCGGTCATGGCCCCCGAGCCGACCACCCCGACCACCCCGACCACCCCGACCTCGACCCCCACGCCCGCCCCGACCGGCCTCACCCCGCAACGGCCGACGACCACCCGCCCGACCGCGCTGACCCCCACGCGCCCGACCGCCGCACCCACCACGCCGCCCCCACCGCTGTCCAGCACGGTGCCGACCTCGAGCCCCGCGCCGCCCTCGACCACGCCGATCCCCGAGCCCGCGGCGCCCGTCTCTCCCATCGCACCTGTCCCTTCGACCAGCCCACCTGGCCCTTCGGTCAGCCCGGCGCCCACCAGCGACCCGGCCCTCGAGGCCCCCGCGATCGCCGGCGCCGAGCCCGAGGGTCCCAGGGAGGGCCTCAAACCCTTGACCGCGGCGGACCTCGACGCGATCGAGCAGGAGCGCCTGCAAAACGAGCGCAAGAACCCGAAGCGCTGGCGCCACGCCGGCCTCATCTTCGACCTCCAGATCGGCACAGCCGGCTGCTTTCGCCAGTTCTGTCGCACGGAGCACCACTCGGCGCCCGGCCTGCACCTCGGCGGCTTCTTCGGCGGCAACGTGCTCGGCATCCTCGAGATCGGTCTCGAGGCGGGCTGGGACACCCTGCGCCCGCGCGACGTCGCTGGCCGCAACGCCGTCACCCTCTATGGCCTCGACCCGGCGCTGCTGCAGCAGGAGATCAGCGATCAGCAGGGGATCCCCGTCGAGCTCGACTTCTCCACGCTGGTCGTCAACACCGCCAAGTCGCGGGCCTTCAACGTCGGGCCGTCGCTGCGCATCCACTTCATCCGCAAGGGTCGCGGCCTCGCCTACGTCGGCACCGGCCTGCATTACCAGCTGTGGCGCAACCGCTACACCACCGCGGGCGGCGACCTGCGCGTCGACTTCCACGGTCTCTCGGCGCCGTTCAAGGTCGGCGGCGGCGCGTACGTCCACCCGAACATCGCGGTCGTGGGTGAGTTCACCTACAGCCTCGCGTTCTACGTCCTCGGCGGCGTCAATCACCCCGACCTGTCGGCCGTGGCGCCGCTGGCCCTGCTCGAGGGCACCGCCATCAACGCTGGATCGAGCCTGACGAAGGGTCTGCCGCACTTTGGCAAGTTCTCCGTCAACCTCCGCTTCCGCTTCTGACCCCGCGTGGATCCCCCGGGCCCCTTCGGACCGCGCGCAGCGCGCAGCGTTGCGATGTTTGACGGTGCTCAATTGCCGTCCTACATTCCCGCACCGCGTCTCAGTGGCGCAGGAGCCCCGTCCGATGAAGAGCCTGATCCCCGCAGTAAGCCTCCTCTCCCTGCTGGCCTTCGCCGGCGTTTCTGCCTGTGATAGCGGCGGCGGTAGCAACTCGCCGTCCACTGTCGCGGTGAAGTCGGAAGAACTGAAGCCGGGCGGCGTGTACATCGCCTACATGAACAAAGGCGGCTGCACCGGCTGCGACCAGCTCGCCAAGGGCGACCTGATCCTCGAGCTCGACGGCGCCGCGGTGGCATCGCGCCAGGACATGCGCACCAGCAGGATCGCCGACGGCGCCGCGCACAAGCTCAAGGTCCACAAGCAGTCCGGCCAGGTCACCGAGGTCACGATCACCGCGACCCCGCAGGAGCTGCCGCCGCTCAAGGACATCCCGCCGTTTTGGAGCGTCGGCGCCGCCGACCTCGACAAGGCGCCGATCTGGGCCCGTCGCACCCTGTTCGCCCACGTCAGCCCGATGACCATGCTCGTCGCCGCGGACGGCGGCACGACCGACGGCCGGCAGATGTTCGGCAAGAAGCGCCTCATCATGTTCTGGGACTACGCGACCCGCGAGGAGCAGGCCCAGGCCGCCAACATGATGCAGGTTCTGCAGCTCGCGCAGGAGGACCTCAAGAAGAACGGCGTCGAGATCATGTTCACGCAGATCCGCTTCCCCGGTAACGACAACGGCGACGGCACCCCCCGCCAGGCGCCGATGAACGACACCGCCCTGCGCAAGTACCAGGCCGACTACGGCGTCAAGGACAAGGCCCAGCTGCCGATGTTCCGGTTCCCCAACGCGACCGAATACAACGCGGCCCGCGAGGTCGGCCTCGAGGGCGCGACGACCTACATCCAGTATCTGCGCGCCTCCCCGGCCCTCATCCTGCTCGACGAGGGCGGCGTCGTCCGCTGGCACTCGGAGGGTATCACCCCAGCGCCCGCCGGCGACACCACCTACGCCGGCAAGGACGACCAGTACACGATCGCCCAGGCGATCGACTTCGCCATGAAGAACCTGTGAGCGGCGGGCCCACCGGGCCCCTACCCCACTTGCCTTCTCATCGGCCGCCCCCTTCCCGGGTGCGGCCGTTCTCATGGTGCGAGCGACCAGCCGCTCACATCACCCCTCGTCATCCGCGGCCGCCCCTTCCGGGTGCGGCCGTTCGTCATGGCGCGAGCGAGCAGCCGCTCACATCACTCTTCTTCATCCTCCGCGGCCGCGCCCTTCCCGGGTGCGGCCGTCGGTCGTAGCGGGTGAGCGAGCACCGGCAGGCGCTCGTTCTCGCTGCGCTCGACCAGCACCTCGAGCCCGTCGAGCAACAGGTCGGGCGTGCTGACCTGGACGTCGACGGTCTCGCTGAGGATGTCGTCCATGCCGGTCTCGGCCGCGAAGCCGCCGTTGTAGCCGGGAGGAAAGCGCATCGCCAGCGGCGTCGCCGTGTTACCGACCGCGCGGATCCTCCGGAGCACGCGCATCGACACCGGGCTAAACATCGCCCCGCGGACCAGCGTGCGCTTGCCCGACGCGTCGATGCGAACGATGCGCGCGGGTAACGGCAGGCTGACCTTGCGGC
>JAYUXQ010001021.1:0-3161 GCA_043752905.1 Nannocystis sp.
TTGCCGGCGTCGGGTCCGACCATGGTCTCGGGGCGGACCCAGGCGTCGAACTGTTCCTCCGTCAAGAGATTCAGGGCGACCGCGGCGGTCTTGAGCGAGGTGCCGTCGTGGTGGGCCTTCTTGGCGATCTTGGCGGCGTTGTCGTAGCCGATGTGCGGGTTGAGGGCGGTGACCAGCATCAGGCTCTCGCGCAGGTTGTGCTCGATGCGGGGGAGGTTGGCCTCGATGCCCTCGGCGCAGAACTCGCGGAAGTTGCGGCAGGCGTCACCCAGGAGCCGCAGCGAGTGCAGCACGTTGTGGATGATCAGCGGCTTGAACACGTTGAGCTCGAAGTTCCCCATCGCGGCGCCGATGCCGACGGCGACGTCGTTGCCAAGCACCTGCGCGCACACCATCGTCATCGCCTCGCACTGGGTCGGGTTGACCTTGCCGGGCATGATCGACGAGCCGGGCTCGTTCTCCGGGATCGTGATCTCGCCGAGGCCGCAGCGCGGGCCCGAGGCCAGCCAGCGCACGTCGTTGGCGATCTTCATCAGCGCGCAGGCCAGCACCTTGAGCGCGCCGTGAAGACCCACGAGCGGCTCGTGACCGGCGAGCGCGGCGAACTTGTTGGGGGCGGTGACGAAGGGCAGACCGGTGAGGGTGGCGATGTGCCGCGCCGAGGTGACGGCGTAGTCGCGGTGGGTGTTGAGGCCGGTGCCGACAGCGGTGCCGCCGAGCGCGAGCTCGTACACGCGGGGCAGCGCGGCCTCGACGGCGGCGACGCCATGGTCGAGCTGCTGCACGTAGCCCGAGAACTCCTGGCCGAGCGTCAGCGGAGTGGCGTCTTGCAGGTGCGTGCGGCCAATTTTGATGATCGCCTCGAAGTCCCGGGACTTGCCCGCGAGCACGTCGCGCAGGGCGGTGACGCGGGGCAGCAGGTGATGCACGACCTGCTCGACCGCGGCGATGTGCATGGCGGTCGGGAAGGTGTCGTTGGAGGACTGACCGCGGTTGACGTCGTCGTTGGGGTGGATCGGCCTCTTGCTGCCGAGGACGCCGCCGCCCTGCTCGATCGCGCGGTTGCTGATCACCTCGTTGGCGTTCATGTTGGTCTGCGTGCCGCTGCCGGTCTGCCACACGCGCAGCGGGAAGTGGTCGTCGAGCTTGCCCTCGATGACGTCGTCGGCGGCGCGCAGGATCAGGTCGACCTTCGCTTTCGGGAGCATGCCGAGCTCGGCGTTGGCCAGCGCGGCGGCCTTCTTGAGCAGGCCGAGCGCGCGGATCATCGGCCGCGTGAAGCGGTCCTCGCCGATGTCGAAGTGGTGCAGCGAGCGCTCGGTCTGGGCGCCCCAGTAGCGGCTCTGCTCGACCTCGATGGGGCCCATGCTGTCGGTCTCGGTGCGGGTCGTGCCGGTCGCGGTGCTCATGCCGGCGCAGGCTAGCACCCCTCGCGCGGGCCCGGGAGGGGGAGCAAACGCCGGCGCTTGACCGGCGTCGGCTTCGGGGCGACCGTCGCGGCATGCGCAAGGTCGTGATCCACCGGGCCGGCGGCCATGACCGACTCACCCTGGAAGACTCGTCGACGCCGACGCCGGGCCCCGGCGAGCTGCGGATCGCAGTCGCCGCGATCGGCGTCAACTATGCGGACTGCGTGATCCGCATGGGGCTGTACGCGTCGGCCAGGGAGTATGTCGGCTGGCCGATCACGCCCGGCTTCGAGGTCGCCGGAGAGGTCGCGGCGGTCGGTGAGGGCAGCCCGTGGCAGGTCGGCCAGGAGGTGCTCGCGTTGACGCGCTTCGGCGGCTACGCGAGCGAGCTGGTCGTGCCCGCGACGCAGGTGTTCGCCGTGCCCGCCGGGCTGACGCTACCTCAGGCCGCGGGCCTGCCGACGATCTTCCTGACCGCGGATTATGCCCTGCACGCGCTCGCCCGCCCGCGCGCCGGCGAATGGGTGCTGGTTCACGCGGCGGCCGGCGGGGTCGGCTCGGCGCTCGTGCAGATGGCCCGCGACCACGGCTGCCAGGTGGTCGGCGTGGTCGGTGGGCCGCACAAGGTCGGGGCCGCGCGCGCGCTGGGCTGCACGCGGGTGATCGATCGCTCGCGCGAAGATCTGTGGGCCGCCGCGAAGGCGGCCGCACCGGACGGCTACGCCGCGATCTTCGACGCCAACGGCGTGAGCACGCTCGGCGCCAGCTACCGCCACCTCGCCCCCGCGGGCAGGCTCGTGATCTACGGCTTTCACAGCATGATGCCGCGCGAGGGCGGCCGTCCGAACTACGCCAGGCTCGCGTGGGACTACGTACGCACGCCGTGGTTCTCGGCGATGGATCTGGTCAACCGCAACCGCTCGGTGCTCGGCTTCAACCTCTCGTATCTGTTTCACCGCGCCGACCTGCTCAGCGAGGCGATGACCCGCATCGTCGACGGCTTCACTCGCGGCGCGCTGCGCATGCCCACCGTCACCACGTACTCGATGGATCAGGTGGCGAAGGCCCACGCGGATCTCGAGTCCGGGCAGACCGTCGGCAAGCTCGTGCTCTTGCCTTGAGGTCGCTGGCGTCGCGTGTGCGGGCCTCGGTGGGCCACGCGTGGCGAGGCCTGCGCACGGGCTATCGGGGGCCTCGGAGGTCCGATGGCATGTACTTGTGGAACCGCTTCGAGGACTACCGCTGCCCGCTCGCGATCAGCGCCATCATCTCGGGGTAGTGATACGTCGCGCTCGTCGCGGGGTGGTGCTTCGCCGTCGCGACCATCGCCTTTGCGATCTGTTCCACGCGGATCGATCTGTACTTCGCCGGCGTGACGAACGAGAGCAACGGGAGCGTCTTCGCGAGGAGCCACGGCGTGTGCTGAGAACCGATGATCATCGCGGGACGGAACACGCTCACGATCGCCGGCCCGCTCGCGCGCACCGCTGCTTCGGACTCGCCCTTCACGCGGTTGTACCGCGGCATGCCTGCGCCACCACTGCCGCTGGTCTTCGCGGCCGGGTCGGCACCCGCGGCGCTCATGAACGCGAGATGCCGGACCTTGCCCGAATCTCGCAGCGCCCGTGCGAACGCCTCGTTTAGCGCAACGTCGACCGCGCGGTGCTCCTCGAGCGTGAGCTTCCCGGTGCCTGCGCCGACGCCGAGCACGCTAAATCCTTCCAGATCGCCGTCGAGGTCGCTCGCCGCATC
>JAYUXQ010001022.1:0-7774 GCA_043752905.1 Nannocystis sp.
TCACCGCAGAAAGACTGGCGTCTCGAAGAGGACGGGGTTGTGTTCCAGGGTCCCGACGATGGCGAGGATGGATTTTCGGTGGCGTGCGGGCGCTGGCGAGCGAGAGCTGCAGGCAGGCGGCCAGCGCAGGGTCGAGGTCGAGGTCGTCGTCGGCGCGGGGCGCCGTCATGGGCACGCAGGCGCCCACCGATCGCCGCGCGCGGGGGCACCACGCACGGCTCGCACGGTACCACGCGCCGAGAGGCGTCGGCAGGTCACCGAGAAGCGCCCGCCGCTCGGGTCCTCGTTTACGAGGTCGCGGGCGTCAGTTCGCCGAGACGGTGCCTACCGGGACCCGCTCAACCGCCCGGGACCCGAGGAGGCTCGAGCACGGGACACCTTCTTCCAGTCGCTAATGACCCCCGCGGGTATGGCCCTAGACATGATTCAACGGTAGTCTTTAGTGAATGGCTAGACGCGAACATGACTTCTCCGAGCTGTTGATCCGCGCTGTCCGCGCTCGCGTGGGGGACCACTGCTCCAATCCTGGTTGTGGGGTTGGTACCACCGGTCCTCATACTGACCCCAGTAAAGCCGTTAATCTTGGCGAGGCCGCGCACATCACAGCAAACGCACCAGGCGGGGCCATTTACCGATAGCTCAACCTGTTCGCAAGGCCTTCAGTACCCTAGCAACGAAGGATGGCGATCTGGATCTTAAGAGAGGAATCGTTCGGGGCGCGGACGCCACACAGTCGCAGATGGAATTCTCTTTAAATTCCACTCTAGGATTGTGGAGTCTGGCCCCATACGTCGGATCCCAGATCTCCCGGTTCTACTACGACGCTACATTGTACAGTGATCACGGGCTGTTTTCGGACATCGTCAAGGCTGAAATACTCCGGCTTTCCGTGGATTCGGTTAAATCCGTGCTGTGGATTGGCGATGTTCAGGCCGAGAGACAGATTGGGCCTCCCCCAGCCGTGATCGTGACCTGCGTCGTTGATGGCGTCGGCGGACCGAAGATTGAGACCAATATGAGGGCTCACGTCACAGACGATCCTCCGAGGCAGTTTGACATATTCAACATGAAATCCGACGTGGCCTATCTGGGTCTATACGATAGCGTTCCGCGGAATGACCGTGTGCTGACAGCTGTTCAAAGTTACGCTTCCGGGAAGGTTGTTACAGTCTCCCTTCAAGATTTGAACACAGAAATCGGGCCGGACGCGCAGAAGTGGGATGTACCCGCAGTGATTAGAAACCTGATCGCTAGAGGGGACGTTTTGGATGCCAAGTATGAGGGCGAGGGGGATGCTGCCACTCTCACGTGCACTCTTACGTCAAGTCACGGTGGGTTGACGATCGAGACTTTGGTCGTCAAGCCGTAACCGCCGGAGAGCGGCGCAGCGGACCCGCGCTGGAGCTGCTAACCGAGGGCAAGCCAGGGAGTTCTCGGCAGCATCGGCGACAGCTTGGCTCAGCCATCCTCGCCCCATGCACCATCACGCCGTGGCCCTCCGTGTGGGCCGGCGTGTGCCCCCGCTGCCCTAGACACCACGCCCGCGCCACCAGAACGTCGTGCCGCCGCTGGCGCCCACTGTCCGGGGGGATCGACTGCCGAGCCTGCCTTAACTGGCCAAGGACCGGAAGCAGCCCTGGCAACGCTGCTCGATCGACCGTGGTTGCCCTGGCTGGCGGGCCCGCGGGGCCGCCGGGACCATCATGTGGCGGGCGGTCACCGCCCCACCTCGTCAGGACTGGCGGCCGGCAGTGGCCCGACCGCCGCAGAGCCAGCCCCCTCGTCAGGTGGGGGTGGGGGCAGAACGAGCGGCGCGTCGGCGGGTGCCATCATGCCGGCGACCGGCAGGGGTCCGACCGCCGCGGAGATCGCCATCGTCCCCCGATGGCGAAGATTCTGGGTATTTGTCACCTCACCGACGCATGTGACGCGCATCGTCGCGCGGGATAACGGTTGTGCCGGGGCGTGCCGCATCGACCTCGAGCTATCAGGCTCCGGCGGACGATGATGCGCGCGCGAGATACATCGGCAGCACCCGGGCGAACAATACGTGGGTCCCGAGCAGGCAGTTCACGAGCATGCCTGCGCAGCCGGCGAAGATCAGCGCGACCTCCCATTCGGGCGCCTCGCGGGCCATCGAGTCGAGCAGCGTATTGGACTCGAAGGTGACGAACACGACGAGCAGGACCAGCTGAAACAGCGTCAGGAAGGTGTAACGCGGCAGCGTGGCCGGCGTAATCGGCCGCAGTCCGGCGATCAGGTGGTAGATGAAATAGGCGACCAGCGGCGGCTCGTAGAGGTGAAAAAACGCGACGCACCAGCCGTTCGTCGCGCCGGTGGTCGGCGAGACGCACGAGGACCACGACTCGCCGAGCAGCGGGACCGCGTGCAATGTGCCAAGCAGGAGGATGAGGAAGGCGATCTGGGCCCATGAGTAGGCGCGGACCCAGAGGGTCAAGCGTCGCCATTGCACGTGCGGGGTCGAGGGGTCTCGGTGGTTCATGGTGGGTTACGGCGGTGAGGTGCTCAGCGTGGACCGGCGGCGACGCATTTCGCCCCGTATCGCCGCTCGATGTGGGCCGCGAGCGAGGCGGTGATCCGACGCAGCGCGCCGGCCAGCAAGATCCGCAGGAGCGGGGCCAGGCGGGCGAGCGCGGGCGGCGGATCGAAGTGTAGGTCGCACACGAACAGCGTGCCGCCGTCGGCGGTCGGCGCGAGTCGGGCCTCGTAGCAGAGTCGGTCGCACAGCGGCAGGCTGCACGCATCGAGCGTGGCGCGCAGCAGCACCCCGGGCTCGTGCGCGGTGTGACGCAGGCGCAGGCTGAGGTGGCGAAGGTTGAGGTCGATGACCTCGCCGACGCCGACCGTGGATCCGCTGGCGCGGCCGATGTCCCGCAGCTCGGGGATCCACGCGTGGGCGTCGACGTGACCGGCGAGGATGCGAAACACCTCCGCGGGCGGTGCGGGCAGCCGCGCGCGCTGGCGCAAGACCACGAGCGAACGCGCGGGGTAACCGTCGTCGGTCTCGAGCATGCGAAACACGAGCGGGAAGCGGGCAGTGCGGGGCGCGGGGCGGGTGAACTGCGGGGCCGCGGCCGCGGGCCCGAGCCCGAGGTGCGCGCGCCAGTAGTCGTTGACGAACAGGCAGTCGGGGTCGCACTCGGCGCGAAGGGCCAGGAAGTCGCTCCAGCGCGGGTAGCGTGCGCGGCAACGCTGCGCGGTGCGGCCGGGCTGCTCGTACAGGTGCTTCCCCCAGTGGAGGCGGACGTCGAGGTCGTCGAGGCAGTCGAGCAGCGCGGCGAAGAGTCGCTGGCGGACCGCGGGCGCGACGGACTCGAGGCAGAAGACGTTGATGCGAAGCGAGGGCTCGTCGCCGTGGCCGGGGGACAGCCACGCGCGGGCCGGCGCGCCCGGGTAGAGCTCGACCGCGAAGCTGCCGGTCGCGGCGTAGCCGTCGCGCTCGAAGCGGGCGCGCAGCAGCCGGAGCGCGGTGGCGGCGTGCCGCAGCGGCAGCCACATCTCGAGGAAATTGACCGGCATGAAGCGCTCGTCCATGCAGTCGTCCATCGGCAGGCCCTGCCACCAGGTGTCGCGAAAGCGCTGCGGTCCGCGCTCGTCGACGGCCACGAAGGCGCGATAGACCGGCGCGAGCAGGCGCTCGCCGAGCGCGCGGGGCAGCCTTTCGGCCGGGCCGGCGATCAGTCGCAGCGCCAGGCCGGCGCCCGCCTGCATCGGCACCTGCGAGCCGAGCACCAGCGGGAACGGCTGGTAGGGGCTGCGCTGCAGCGCGGTCGCCGGGCCGGTCGAGGCGTCGTACTCCGCTGGCTGAATGCGCCGCGCCTTCCACACCACCAGTCGATCGACCCCCGGCTCGGGCCACCACAACAGGCGGGTGTACTCGCTGCGCCGGAAGAAGGCGGCGACGCCCGAGTCGTCGTCGGCGAACAGGTCGACCTCCGCCTCGGCCAGCGGTCGGCACGACTCCTCGCCGACGATCGCGTAGGTCGGCTCGCACTGCAGCGTGACCTCGGTGATCACGCCGAGCAGGCCGAGCGAGACGAGCGCGCCCGCCAGCGCGTCCGGGTCGCTCCGGTCGAAGCAGCGCGGCTCGCCGGCGCCGTCGACGATGCGCATGGCGACCACCGCAGCGGCGAAGCTGTGGTGCAGGCTGCCGCCCGCCGAGCCGGTCGAGAGGAAGCCGGCGACTGTCTGATGCGAGACGCCGCCGAGGTCGGGCAGCGCCCAGCCGCGCGCGTGCAGCTGCGAGCACAGCGCGTTGGCGATCGTCGAGCGGCCGGTCGGGTCGCGCGGATCGAGGCCGAGATGCACGCCCGCATGCGCCGTGACCTGAAGCGTGGTGTCGTCGAAGCGCAGGCCGTCGAGTCGGTCGAGCATGAGCTCGACCCAGCCGTCGACGGGCCGCGGCGCGCCGTGGATCGCCGGCGCGTGCGAGTGACCGGAGCCGCGGACCCGCAGGCGACGCCCGCTGGCCCGGGCCCAGCGCACGAGGGCGACGACCTCGGCCTCGCTGCGCGGGTGGAAATAGCCGTCGTCGGCGCGTGTGGGGGGCTGTTGCGTGGTCATGACGGCCAGTGCTCGAGTCGGCTCGAGTCGAGCCGGGGCGCGAAGGCCCGGAGGTTGCCCTGGTGCGCCGGGGCGGGCACTGCGGGCCCGCTGCCGGGGCCACGCACGCCGCGACGGCCGGCGATGCGCTGGCGGATCAGCGCGGTGGGGTCGAAGCGATCGGCGGGCGGGCCCGGCTCGTCGGCGCAGGGGTCGACCGGGTCGGCCATGCGCGCGAGCCGGCGAAACAGCGTCTGATAGGCGGCGAGCGTGTGCGGCCCGAACTGGGTCGCCGCGCCCTCGTACTCCTGGACCAGGTACTCCTCGAGGGTGGTGAGGTAGCCGGAGTAGGCGTTGGCGTAGCCGTTGACGACGATCGAGCGGACCGCCTCGTCGCGGTGGGCGAGCGCCTCGGCGAGGGTCGATCGCAGCCGCCGGCCCGCGCCGAGGGTCGGCTCCGCGGGCACGCCCGCGAGCACGAGGCCGCCGATCTCGATCAGCTGCAGCGGCAGGACGTTGGGCGCCCACGGCTCGTCGGCGCCGAGTGTGCCAGCGCGGTGGGCCGCGTTGGCGAAGCCGATCATCGGCTCGAAGGGGGCGACGAGGGGCAGCGCGAGGCGGGTCGGCAGCGAGCCGAGCACGCGCCCACCGATGCCCCGGCCGACCTCAAGGAAAAACGGCTTGGGGTCGGCGCCGGGCGTGAGGCGCCGGCGCAACGCCGCGTAGCGCCACAGCCACGGCTCGAGCGCCAGCAAGGGTCCGGGCCCCTCGTGGTTGCCGGTGGCCTGGCCGAGGCCGATATGCGCGGGACAGGTCCGAACGCCGCGTCGACCGGCGTCGGCGGGGTCGATGTCGACTGCGCCCATGTCGGCCCGCATCGCCCGCGCACGGATCGGCCCGCGCAGCGGCGCTGACTGTAGCGCGGCAGCGTGGGCCGCACGCGCGTAACGGACCTGGATCTCTGCGTTGTGCGCGGCGCTGAGGTGGTCATCGTCGTGCGCGCCGATCAGCAGGCGGCGGCGCGCGTCGAAGCGGAAGTTCGGCTGAACGTCGCCGGGCGTGGTCTGGGCGAAGATCGCCACGAACTCGCCGCGAAACGCCGGATCGCCGGCGACCTCGCGCTCGAGGCCGGTGGCCGCGAGGCCCTTGTTGTCGCCGTGCAGCGCTGTCCCGTCGGAGTGCACGTTCGTCGCATGCACGCCGAACCAGTTGATGAGGCCGAGGGTTCGGCCGTGCTCGTCGTCGGCGCGCAGCGTGAGCGTGCGCCGGTCGACCGCGCCGGCGAGCGAGCAGCCGGCCTCGACGTCGCGGTTCTGCCGGTGAGCGAGCAGCGAGCGGTTGAACGCGACTGGCTCGCACAGCGGGATGTCGGCGTGGCCGAGCCGCAGCGTGGCGGCCTCGCGGCTGTCGTCGGCGGCGAAGATGGACCGCACGATGCCGTCGACCACGTCGCTCCAGACTCTCGGCGAGAAGCCGAAGCAGGCCGCGTTGAACATCATGTACTGCGACAGTCCGCCCGGGCCGCTGTGCGTGTGAGTGGCGGTGAGCATCGTGTTGTGCGGGCCGAGCCCGCGGGCTGGCGCGCGCGCCAGTGCGGCGAGCACGCCGTGGCGCACGGCCCAGCTGATGAAGTTGAGGTCGGCGCACACGTAGGCGACCTTCGAGCCGTCGCGCTCGAACACCGCGGCGCGTGCGTTGAGCGGCGTGCCGACCGTGACCGCGAGGTTTTGCGGCACGGCCCAGCCCTGCATCGGTGTGCCCGCCTCGTACGCGGTGATATCGGCCCGGGCGAACCCTGCGCTGTAAGCCATGATGCTGGTTAGTGACCCGCGAACGCCGTTCAATTGCTGCGAAGATCCGCGGTCATTCGGTCACGCCAGACACTGGGTCAGAGGAACAGCGCGCGCACGGTCGTGCGGTAAGCCCGCTGCACCGGGCGCAGGGGCGAGAGCAGACCGCCGACCAGGTCGTAATAGTCGTGCAGCTCGAACACGAGGCCGTCGCGCACCCGACACACGCTGGCGAGCGGGGTGACGAAGGTCGGACCGACGGGCATGCGCAGGTGCATGTCGTAGGTCAGCGTGAACCGGTCGCCGGCGCCGACGGTGCGATAGTCGGTGAAGTACACGGTGGGGTACTGCTTGAACATCCGCAGGAACAGCCCGCGAAAGGTGTGTATGCCGTGGGTCTCGCGGAAGGGGTCGCGAAACTCGATGTCGCCCGTGAAGATCTCGTGGAGATGATCGAGCGCGCGCTCGCGGGTCTGCGCGAGCTGGCGATAAAACCACTGCAGACGCTCGGGTGGGTTCGTGGGGATCGTGGAAGCTGGACTCATGGGATCTTCTAGGCCGGGCGGTCGGGAGACCGCGACTGGAGCAGCAGTGATCCTCGTGGGGCGATCAATTGCGCCGGGCGGTCGGGAGAGCGCGAAGGGCGATCGGGCAGGAGGATGTGCTCGGCGGGATGATGTCGGAGCACTTGATGACGCCCGTCAACCACAGGACCAGGTACCACGGGTGCGTCTTCGCCTCGCCGTGTACGCCGGGCCGATCATGACGATCGCCCGTGTACCACCAACCCCGGCGCGGCGCGTGGCCGGGAGGATCTACGCCCTCGAGATCCACCGTCCGTAGCGGAGTGGGAGACGTCCTTCACAGCCCTGCGTCCTTCACAAAACGAAGCAGGAGGGCCCGGAGGCCCCCCTGCGCTCTGTTCTGGAGGTGTGAAGGAGGTGTGAAGGAGCGAAGGACTCCTTCACAAATCCTCATCCGTCGTCGGAAATAGCAGCGACCACGGCCATGTCGACGCCGGCGATCGGTTCGGCGGTCCCGTCGGTTCGCCGCGTGGGAGAGCGGTACCTCAGCTCGGGCGTCGAGGTGGCGCTCAAGGATGCAAAGCGACCATCGCCACCACCGCTGCGGTTCGGGTGCGGACGGATCGCCACCAGCAGCGCATGGGAGAACCCGCGCGCCGCGCTGGCGGTGATGCAGGACGTGCGGCGCAGCGTGAAGCAGCAGCACGGCCTGGCGTCGGTCGCGTCGTTGCACGCGGGCGTGGTCACGGTCGTCCAGCGATTCCGCAGCGACCTCGGCCTCTACGTACACCTGCACTGTCTGGTCACCGACGGCGCGTACGAGGAGCAGGGCGAGGAGCTGCGCTTCCTGGCCGCCGCACCGCCGACGCCGGAGCGCATGACCGCCGTGCTCGCGCA
>JAYUXQ010001023.1:0-3150 GCA_043752905.1 Nannocystis sp.
GCGGGGCCGACCAGCGCCGGGTCTTGCGGCTGCGCGGGCGTGCTGGCGTCCAGCCGTCTTTGCCGGCGGTCCTTGCGGATCAGCAGCGCCTCCTCGACCAGGCCGAGTACGATGTAGCAGCCGACGAGCAGGATGAGCACGGCCGGCTGCGAGATGCGGACGGCGACGATGATGCCGGAGATCAGCAGCAAGGCGAGCACAGCGAGGGTGCGCTTGGTCAGGCGCAGGTCCTTCATCGACCGAAAGCGCACCCGCGAGACCATGAGCCAGCTGAGCAGCACGACCATCGCGCCGACGAGCACGTGGTTGGTGGTCTGGGAGATCCCGATCAGGTGAAAGCCCATCACGAGGGCGATGATCACGGTCGCCGCGACGGGGATCGGGAGGCCGAGCATGTACTTGCCGGGCTTGTCGCCGTCGTCCTCCTTCTTGGCGCGCAGGCTCAGCACGTTGAAGCGGGCCAGCCGCAGCGCGCCACAGGCGACGAACAGGAACGCGACGAACAGGCCCCGCTGGCCCAGCCCCTCGAGCCCCCAGCGGAACACCACGAACGCCGGCGCGACGCCGAAGGTGACGAGGTCGGCGAGGCTGTCGAGGTGCAGGCCGAGC
Source organism: Nannocystis sp. (assembly GCA_043752905.1). Taxonomy (GTDB): domain Bacteria; phylum Myxococcota_A; class Polyangia; order Nannocystales; family Nannocystaceae; genus Nannocystis. The sequence continues at coordinate 610 of JAYUXQ010001023.1, forward strand.
TCCGACTGCGTGCGCGTCAGGCGAGCGATGCGGCCGTCGGCGGCGTCGAAGAACAGCCCGAGGAAGATCGCCAGAGAGGCCTTGTAGAGCGCGTCGTGACCGACGCCCTCCTCGCCGAGCCGGGCGCACACCGCCACCGCATAGAAGCCGCAGAACAGCCCCGCGAGGGTGAAGAGATTCGGCAGTAGGAAGTAGGTCTTCCGAAAGTTCATGACTAAAAAAGCTCGCCCGCCGCGCTGGCATGCCACAGATGCACGCAAGTCACCAGCGCTCCGGCCCGCTTGACAGGGCCGGGTGTGGCGGCGATCGTCGGCCGCTCGCATGACCATTCTCGTGCGCCTCGCCTACGACGGCACCGACTTCCACGGCTACGCGCGTCAGCTCACCGGCCCCGGGCGCCCGGAGATCCGCACGGTGCAGGGCGTGCTCGAGGCGGCGCTCGTCGACTTCTATGGCCAGCCGGTGCTCACGCGCGGGGCGAGCCGCACCGACGCCGGCGTGCACGCGCTGGGGCAGGTGGCTGGCTGGGAGCCGCCGCACCCGATCCCCGCGCGCGGTCTCATGCTCGGGCTGCTCGCCAAGATCCCGCGCGACCTCGGCGTGCTCGCGGTGTGGGAGGCCACGCTCGCCGACGGCACGCCCGTCGACCCGCGGTTCTGGAATCTCGGCAAGCGCTACCGCTATCGCATCCGCACCACCCCGCGTCGCCTGCCGCAGACGACCCGCGACGAGTGGCACCTGCCGCGCGCGCTCGACGTCGCGGCGATGCAGGCCGCCGCGGAGCACTTCACAGGCGAGCACGACTTCGCCGGCTTTCGCGCGAGCGCCTGCCAGTCGCGCACCACCGTGCGACGGCTCCACGCGGTGACGGTGACGGGCCGGCCATCGGGTGACGAGCTGCCCGGGGACCCGCGCTGTCAGCCCGACGACGCGCGCGCCGAGGTGGTCGAGATCGACGTGCGCGGCGATGCATTCCTGCAGAACATGGTGCGCATCATGGTCGGCACGCTGGTCGAGGTCGGCCTCGGTCGCCGCGCCCCCGACTCGGTCGCGGCCCTGTTGCAGGCGCCGGACCGGCGCCGCTCGGGCGCCACGGCCCCGCCGCAGGGGCTCACGCTGGTCGAGGTGCTGTGGCCCTCGACCTGGCCACCGGCCGACGGGGTCGCCGCGCTCGATCGCTGACCGGTGTGTCATTTCTTCGCTCGCCAGGTCACCGGCAACGAAACACGTGCACCTCGCCCGCGTGGTCGAGCGTCCACAAGATCCCGCGCAGGTGCAGGTCGAGGGCGATGTCCGTCGGTCCGCCGTCCGGCAGCGCGTTGCCCACCTGTACTTCAGGACATGTCTTGAACGCCATGTGGCCGACGGCGGCGAGGTCCGGGAAGGCGCCGAGGTACTCGCCGTGGCAGGCGTGGCTCGCCAGCGCCGCGGGCAGCTTCGGAGCGGTCGTCCGCTGGGGTCGCTCGCCGCGGCGGACGATGCGGGCGTCGTTGAGGCGGCGGGCCTGCGCGCGGGCCTCGGTGACGGCGCGGCCGACCGCGTCGAGCACAACATTTAGCTCGCGCGGGGCCTCGGGCACCAGCGCCGGACGCAGCAGCGCCCGCAGGCGCCGGCGCAGGGCCAGCAACACCACCCGCTCGTCGCGGTCGATCTCCCGGGCGACGTGACGGGTGCGCATGGACGGGGAGGCATGGGCAGAGCGGGGCACGCCGCCGAGGTCGTCCGCTGCCCCGGCGCCGTTGCGCGGTCTCATACAGAAAATCGCGGTCGCCGGTCGCGGGTCTGCGCTACCCTGCCTCGCCATGTCTCTCCCACAACGTCCCCGTGCAGTCGTCACCGGCGCAGGTGGTGGCCTCGGTCGCGCCCTGTGCCTCGAGCTCGCCCGTCGCCGCGGCCGCGTGCTCGCGGCCGACATCGACCTCGATGCCGCCGAGATCACCGCGGCCGCGGTACGTGACGCCGGCGGCGAGGCGGTCGCGGTCGCCTGCGACGTGTCGCAGCAGGCCCAGGTCGAGGCCCTGCCGGGCCAGGCCGACGCGGCCTTCGGCGGCACCGACCTCGTCATCAACAACGCCGGCGTCGCCGTGGCCGGCACCATGGCCGAGATCCCCGTCGCCGACTGGGAGTGGATCATGGGCATCAACCTCTGGGGCGTGATCCACGGCTGCCGCGCCTTCATCCCGCGGTTCCGTACGCAGGGCCACGGCGCGATCCTCAACGTCGCCTCCGCGGCCGGCCTGCTCAACACCCCCGAGATGGCCCCCTACAACGTCACCAAGGCCGGCGTCGTCGCCCTCTCGGAGACCCTGTGCGCCGAGCTCCAGGCCGACAAGATCGGCGTCACCGTCCTGTGCCCGACCTTTTTTCAGACCAACATCGGCCAGGCCACCCGCACCAACAAGCCAGCCCAGCGCCAGGTCGTCCAGAAGCTGATGGCCCGCGCCAAGGTCCAGGCCCCCGAGGTCGCCCGCGCCGCCCTCGCGGCCGTCGACGCCCGCCAGCTCTACTGCCTCCCACACACCGACGGCGCCTGGCTGTGGC
>JAYUXQ010001024.1:0-7765 GCA_043752905.1 Nannocystis sp.
GAGCGGCTCGAGGTGCTCGAGGTGCTCGAGGTGCTCGAGCACCTCGAGCCGCTCGAGCACCTCGAGGCGCTTGTAGCGGGCGCGAATGTACTTGCGCAGGACGTTCTGGGCGATCGCGTACAGGTACTGGCGCACGCTCGCGTCGCCGCGGAAGCGGTCCTTGCCGCTGGTGCAGCCGAGGAAGGTCTGGCCGACCAGCTCGGCGACGTCGTCCTCGGCGCAGACTTTGTTGCGAAAAAAGCGGGTGATCGCGTCGAAGTGGCGGTCGACCAGGCGGTTGCCGGCGTCGCGGTCGCCGGCCTGCCAGGCCTGCCAGGCGCGGCGTCATCGTGGGGGTGGTCGACCACGCCCGCCATGGTACGGGATTTACAGCGGTGCGGGCTACTTGTGCAGCTCGCCGCGACGCAGGCGCTTGTAGAGGTCGAGGCCGTCGCGAATGATCTGGAGCGCCTCGGGGGCGCCGAGCATGCCGTCGATGACGACGGCCTTCTTCTCGAGAATTTTATAATCCTCGAAGAAGCGCTGGACCTCGCGCATGATGTGGGCTGGCAGCTGCGACTGGTCGGTGTAGTCGCTAAACCAGGGGTCTTGCGTGCTGACGGCGACGATCTTGTCGTCGATGCCCTTGTCGTCGCGCATGCGCATGACGCCGATCGGGCGCGCCGTGACGATGCACAGCGGGTGCACGGGGCTCTGCTGCAGCACGAGGACGTCGAGGGCGTCGCCGTCGTCGCAGTAGGTGCGCGGGATGAAGCCGTAGTTGGCGGGGTAGTGCACCGCGCTAAACAGCACGCGGTCGAGGCGGAGGAAGCCGGTCTCCTTGTCGACCTCGTACTTGTTCTTGCTGCCCTGCGGGACCTCGATCACCGCCGGGAAGCCGGCTGCGATCACTTGCTCGTCGACGTAGATGTCATGCCAGGGGTGCATTGCAGTGGCCACGCTCGGCCACGGGCGCGTGCATGTCAAGCGAGGGGCAGGCGCCCGTGTGTCTGCTCAAGCCGGACACTCGCCACGCGCTCCTGGTGGCCATGCTAGGCCTCGGGCGTGGATGTGAACGCGGGCACCTCGACGACGCCTGCGGCCACGCCTGCGGGTACCGGCTCGACCTCTGCTGTGCTGGCCCTGATCGGCACGCAGCTGCTGTTCGGCGCGCACTACAGCGTCGCCCGCGAGATCACGGCGCGGCTCGACCCGGTCGCGTGGACAGTGCTGCGCGCGCTGCTCGGGCTCGCCACGCTGGTGCTGGTGATGCTGGTGATGCGCAGGCGCTGGCCGCGGGGGCGGGCCATCTGGGCCAAGCTGGTGCTGCTCGGCGTGCTCGGCGTCGCCTTGAACCAGCTGCTGTTCAACGCCGGGATGGCGCGCTCGACGGCGATCCACGGGGTGCTGCTGATGGCGACGGTGCCGGCGCAGACGCTCGCGCTCGGGGTGCTGCTCGGCCAGGAGCGGTTCACGCCGCGCAAGCTGACGAGCGTGCTGTTCGGGGTGGTCGGGGTGGCGGTGCTGATGCGGGTCGACACGGTGGCGACGACGGACCCGGGCGTGTGGTGGCAGACGCGCGACGGTCTACCGGCGGCGAGCTTCGGCGAGACGCTGCTGGCCGGCGACCTGATGATCTTCGCCAACTCGGCCTGTTATGCGCTGTTCCTGGCGCTCGGCAAGTCGACCACGCGGACCCTCGACCCGCTGGCGCTGTGCGTCGGGGTGTACACGACGGGTGCGGCGGTGGTGTGCCTGTTCGGCGGGCCGGTGCTGTGGGCGACCGACCTGACGGCGCTGCCGGCGTCCGTGTGGTGGATGATCGCGTTCGTGGTGCTGGGTCCGACGGTCGGCGCCTACCTGCTCAATCTCTACGCGCTCGCGCGCCTGCCGACGTCGATGGTGGGGCTGTTCATCAACCTCCAGTTCGTGATCGCTGTCGGCGTGGCGATGCTGTGGCACGGCGAGGCGTTCGATACGCGCATCGTCATCGCCGGGCTGCTGGTGCTCGGCGGGGTGTCGCTGCGGTTTCGGCCCGAGTTCGCGGGCTGATCGGACAGGCGAGACATGTCCGGGGCATGTCTGGGGCATGTCTGATGAGACATGTCTGATGGGGCATGTCCTCGCGGACATGCCCCATCGGACAGCGGGCTACTCGGCCGCGGCGGCCTCGTCGGCGAGGGCGGCGTGCAGCTCGGCCAGGACCCGGGAGGGTCGCGGGCGGGCGGAGGGCTCGCCGGCGCGGCTGGTCAGGGGGGCGCCGAGCTCGACGCGACGGCGGCTGCTGCGATGGGCCACCGGGGCCTTCTCGCTGCGGGCGACGGTGGTGCGCAGGGGCGGCTCGATGGGGCGACCGACGGCAGGGGCGTGGTCGAGGGGTCGCTCGTCGGGGGTGGTGGGGCGACCGACGACGGCGGTGCGGGCGGGTGCGGGTTTGCGGGTGCGTCGGCGGGTGGGGGTGGCCGATGTACCAGTAGTATCCATGGTGGCAGCGGTACCCGCGGTGGCAGCCGCGGCCTCGGCTTGCTCGCGCAGGGCGAGGGTGACCGAGACGGCGGTGCCACGACCGCTGCGGGCGTCGGTCGGTCCGCTGGTACGCGCGCGGGGGAAGCAGCGCATGCCCGGCGCACCGGTGGGGGGACGAACGGAGGGGATGGTGTGATGGGACGCAGGGGCGAGGGTGCGCAGAGAGCTGCGGGCGCCAGTGCCGGAGGCGCGCGGGGTGGGGGATGTATGGCCGATGATCTTCGGCGTGATGCGACGGGTCTTCTTCGGGGTCGAGGGGGGGGGGGTCATCACTCGGGCTCCCAGCAGTGACGCGAACCGGGCCATTCCCGGAAGCGCGTCGATGCCCGGAGTTTATGCAGCGGCTTCGCGTGGCGATACGGCGAACGCAAGTCGAACGCTTCGCGACGCGAGCGACCGCGACGCCGCGAAAGCGAGCTTGTGCAGTGCGGGGATAGCGACCGGGATAACGGGCGTTTAGAGGCCCCCAGCGGGGAGATAGAGCGTTTTGGGATCTGTGGATAAGTGGCGCGATGGGTGGCTCGGTGCTGGATCAAGCGCGACCTCTACTGATTTTTTTGTAAGCCACTAAACAAAGTGTGCAGTCGCGGAGGGCGCGTCCATGAGCCTGTGTTCACGCTCACGAGGCGATCCCTGGAGGCGCTCTCATTGGCGATCGCGGCGATGAGCGCACGAGATGTCCGAAAAGCCAGGGGGCGGCTACGCGCTCAGGGTTTGCGGGTGGCGGGTCGGCGCGTGGCGGGTCGGGGCTGCGGCGCGAGCGAGAGGTCGATCGTCAGGTCGTCGCCGACGACCGAGGCACGCAGCGGGGTGGCGTCGTAGTCGACGCCGAGCAGGTTGAACTCGGTGGCGCCGGCGACCGCCTGCGAAAAGGCGAAGGTCTGCTTGCCGAGGCCCGAGTACCACACGGCGACGCGGGCCTTGAAGGCGCCGGTGACCTTCTCGATGCGGGCGTCGGGGACGGCGAGGGCGAGGTCGCCACGCTCGGCCCGCAGCGCGGGGGTGCCGGCGAACACGACCTTGGCGCACACGCCGGCCTGCTTCCAGGCGTACAGGCGCAGCGGGCGAGGGCCGGATTGCCAGCCGACGCCGGCCTCGAACTCACCGTTGGGGTTGGGCTCGCCGTCGGCGTCGTAGCGCGCGGGGATCTGGCCGCGGGTGATGCCCTGGTTGGCGAGCTCGGCGGCTGTCCCTCCGGACATGCGGACGTGGACCAGGCGCGGGTCGCTGCCGGGTGCGCGCGCGCGGCCAGGGGCGAGCGGGGCGGCGGGCAGGGTGGAGTGCAGCCACAGCTCGAGGTCGGTCGGCGAGGAGCGCAGGACGACACGCGCGAGCGGGACGGGCGGCAGATCGATCTCGACGTCGACGAGGGTGTCGAGGTGGCCGAGCAGCTGGTCGCGGACCTTCGGGAACTGGCCGCCGATGAAGTCGCCGAGGATCTTGTTGGTGAGCTGCTCGACGCGGCCGCGGCTGACCAGGCGGTCGGCGCCGTCGGGGACGAGGCCCATGATGAAGTCGGTGAACTTCCTGTGTTCGGCCGGCGGCAGGCTCGGGCGTACGCGTACGAGGTCCTGCGGGCGCAGGGACAGGCGCACGCTGGCGTCGCCGGGTGTGATCTGCGGGGCGATGATGGCGTCGAGGTCGATCGCGGTGATGTCCCTTCCGCGGCTGCGCAGCGCGAAGGTGACGCGCAGGCCGACCTGACCCTCGGCGGCGGGCAGGATCTGGACCGAGCGCAGGCCGACCTCGAGCGAGCCGAGATCGATCCCCAGGCCCGGAAGTTGGGGCAGCTCGAGATCGGGCAGCGGGACCTTGATCGGCTGGATACGCGAGAGCGGGAAGGTCAAGCTCTGGCTCAGGGTCGTCAGCGGGACGGCGATGACCAGCTGCGCGGCGTCGCCGGGGCCCTTGCGCTGCAGAAAGGTCTGGCGGTCGCTTCGCACCTTGGTGCAGGCCGACGCCGCGCAGCCGCTGGCGCCCGCGAGCGCGAGAGAGAAGGTGAACAGCGAGGCCAGCGGGAGGAGCGAGGCGGGGCGGGTCGGCATGCGGTGGGGCGGAGTCTATCGCGAGTCCGGGCGCGGAGTGGGGGAGGGTGGCCCCGGCGGGCGAGTGACGTGCCAGCGGTGCGTGCGCGTACAATGGCCGGGTGCCCGTCGGAAACTGGCTGATCCTCCTCGTGGCGCTGGTGGTCGTCGGCGTGGACATCAGCGTCGCGGCGCCGTGGACGGGGCTGCCCGTGGTGGTGGTGATGTTGCTGGTGGTGCTCGCGGTGGCCGAGCGCATGCGTCAGCTGGTGACCGAGCGGCGCAGCCCGACGGCCGCGGGGCAGCCAGCGAACTGGCTCGGCGGGGTGCTGCTGTTCGAGGGGGCGTTGCTGGCGGCGCTGGTCGGCTTCATGGTCGCGCGCGGGCTGGTGGTCTGGCACATGTTCACGCCCGACGGCGCCGACGTGGCGGCCCGGGCCGCGGCGGCGCAGACCTACGACCTGGTGTTCACGGTGCTGGCGGGGGTGGCGGGCGGCATGGTGGTCGCGCCGGACCGCACCGGACGTGTCCTTTTGACCATGGCTCAAAGGCCAGCCGTGCTGCTGGCGGGCAGCTTCGCGGCGATGATCGCGGTCGGCAGCCTGCTGCTGACGTTGCCGCTGTCAGTGACGGACTTCGCGCACGTGTCGTACGTCGACTCGCTGTTCACGATGGCGAGCGCGGTGTGCGTGACGGGGCTGTCGGTCAACGACGTGCCGACGACGTACACGTTCTTCGGACAGGTGGTGATCCTCGTGGGGATCCAGCTCGGCGGGATCGGGATCATGACGATCGCCGCGCTGGCGCTGGCGTTTAGCCGCAACACATCGCTGCAGAGCCAGCTGCGCTACGCGGCGATGCTCGACGCGCGCACGCTGGCGGACCTGCGGCAGATCGTGGTCGGCATCATCGTCGGGACCTTCGCCATCGAGGCGTGCGGGGCGCTGGCGCTGTGGTCCCTGTTCTCCGGCGACCCGCGCCTGGGCGAGGCGTCGCCGCTGTGGATGGCGGTGTTCCACTCGGTCTCGGCGTTCTGCAACGCCGGCTTCGCGCTGTTCCCGGGCAACCTGATGGGCTTCGTCGGCGACACGGGGGTGCAGACGGTGATCATGATGCTGATCGTGCTCGGCGGGCTCGGCTTCCCGGTGATCATGGAGCTGGTGCGCACGGGCGGGCGTCGGGCGCTGCGGATGGTCCGCAAGCGTACGCCGATGCCGCCGCGCCTGAGCCTGACGGCCCGCGTGGTGGTGTCGACGAGCCTGCTGCTGATCGCCGTCGGGACGGTGGCGGTGCTGCTGCTCGAGTTCACGGGCGCGCTCGCGCCCGCGGGCGAGGCGATGACGGGCGGGCGGGTGCTCGCCGCGCTGTTCGCCTCGGTCAACACGCGTACGTCGGGGTTCAACACGGTCGACCTGGTGGTCCTCAAGGACGCGACGCTGATGGTCATGTGCGTGCTGATGTTCATCGGCGGCTCGCCGGCGTCGACGGCGGGCGGCATCAAGACGACGACGGCGGCGGTGGTGTTCGCGACGTTGCGGGCGGAGCTGCGCGGACGCGAGCCCGAGCTCGGCGGGCGGGCGATCGCCGCGGACGCTCTGAGGAAGGCGATCGCGGTCAGTGCGATGTCCCTGGCGGTGGTGCTGACGGTGATCTTGCTGCTCACGCTGACCGAGGACCAGAAGTTCATTCACCTCGCGTTCGAGGCGGTGTCGGCGTTCGCGACCGTGGGGCTGAGCGCGGGGGTGACGGGGTCGCTGAGCGTGGCGGGGAAGCTCATCATCACGGCGACGATGTTCGTCGGGCGCGTCGGGCCGTTCACGATCGCCTTGGCGGTCGGACGGGATGTCGAGACCCAGCGCTACCGGCTCGCCCGCGAGGATCTGCCGATCGGCTGATCGGGCGGGTGACAAGCGGGGCGGCGCTTGCGAAGATGCGGCATGTCCAGCAACCAGCGCTACCTCGTCATCGGCCTCGGGCGCTTCGGGGCGGCGCTGGCCGAGTCGCTCAGCGAGCAGGGGGCCGAGGTCATCGCCGTCGATAATCGGATGCACGAGGTCGAGGCGGTCAAGCGCAAGGTGGCGTTCGCGCTCGAGCTCGACGCGACCGACCCCCTGGCGTTGCAGTCGGTCGAGCCGCAGCGCTGCACCGCGGTGATCGTGGCGATCGGCGAGAACTTCGAGGCGACGGTGCTGACGATGGCGGCGCTGCGCGAGATCGGGGTCAAGAACATCATCGCCCGGGCCCGCAGCGCGCGTGAGGCGAGGATCCTTCAGGCGGTCGGCGCCTCGGAGATCATCGAGCTGGAGACCGAGATGGGCCGCATGTTCGGGCGCCGGCTGTCGAGCAAGACGATCGACGGCGACGTCGCCATGCTGCCGGGCGCGAAGACCTGACCGAAGGGACATGTCGAACGGCGAAAGGCCGCACCGACGTTCCGTCGAGGCGACCTTTTGGTCCGGGGGTGAGTGGGTCTAATTCAAGGGGTGCATCATCCCCGGGCGACGCCGAGGATGGGCGCGGGCTCGCGGCGCGGACTCAGGCCGAGACCGCGGCGACAGCGGGGGAACCGGCGGCCACGCGGCCAGCGCCATCGTTCGCGCCGGCGGAGATGCGGCCACCATCGCGGCTCCAGCGGATGCCGTGCTTGATGATGCGCCGCTTGAGGGCGTGACGCGTGATGCCGAGCAGCTTGGCGGCTTCGACGATGCTGCCAGCGTGGGTGAGGGCGGTCTCGCAGAGGAGACGCTCGACGGCGTTGAGGTTGTAGTTGTCGAGGACGATGTGCATGAAGCGTATGTAAAACACCCGCTTGATCCATCGGAGACAAAGCGCTCGCCCAATGAACAGGCCGTCGCTTGCGTCGGAGGCGTTGCGCGGGGCCAGTACGTCGTGCGTCGCAGGACACGAACGCGCACGAGCGTGACCCGTGCAAACCGCTTCACGGCCTCATGATCGAGTGATCGAGGGTGCCGTGAAGAGCCCGTCAGGGGTGCTCTACGAGCCACTTGCGGGTGAAGTCGGTGGTGTCTCGATAGCTCTGCGTGACCTCCCCGACGATGTGCTTCTCGACCTTGCCGCCGAGCAGGGGGATCTTGCAGTCGATGACGCCGTCCCAGATCCGGCGGACCTTGTCGGGGCCGAGAGACTGCACGTGGTAGGTGCCACGGGTGGTCAGCGCGTCGGCCATGAATCCGGGGATCGTGACGACCGCGATCGAGTTGCTGCGCGCGGTGAAC
>JAYUXQ010001025.1:0-7765 GCA_043752905.1 Nannocystis sp.
GAGCGCCGACTTCTTTTGTGGCACCGTCACCGGCGAGGTCATGGAGCCGCCGATCGGCTCGATCGAGGGCTCGACCTTCGCCGCGGTGCGCCTGACCGACAAGACCGTGCTGCCGACCGACGTCGTCATCAACTGCGCCAAAATGCCCACCGTCACGGACCCGCCGTAGAGCCCTGTCGCCTTGATACAAGCAGTTCGAGACATCCTGCGCGACCGCAGCATCCGCGTCGCGTACCTGATGTGCCTGATGCTGGGCGTCGCCTACGGCATCGTCATGGCGATCGTCGCGATCTACCTCAACAAGGAGCGCGGCTTCGCGGAGACGACGATCGGCGGGCTGGCGTTCTTCTTCTCGGCCGGCATCGCGATCTTCGCGATCCCGATGGGCATGCTGGTGCGCGTGTGGTCGCCGCGGGTGATGCTCGCGGTGGCGCTGATCGGCTACGGGCTGGCGACGGCGATCTTCCCGTTCTTGACGAGCTTCGCCGCGCTGGCGACGGCGCGGGCGATCGACGGCGCCTTCTCGGTCGGCGTGTGGATCAGCATCGAGACGATCCTGCTGATGCGCACGACGGCGCTCAACCGCGGCTTCGTCACCAGCCTGTACAGCATCGTGCTGGCGATCGGCTACGTGATCGGCTCGGTGTTCGCCGCCGGCTGGACCCACTTCGCGCCGTCCGCCTCGGTGTTCGTGTGCGCCGGCGTGCTGGCGATCGGCGCGGCGATCATCGGGCTGATGCAGCTCGACCGCGACCTGCAACCGGTCGCCGGCTCCGGCCACGCGGAGGCCGGCACGACCGGCTCGCACGCGACGCTCGCCGCCACGCTGCCCGGTACGGAGCCGGCCAAGCCGGCCGCGGGTAAGCCGGCGATCGGGGCGTTTCGCCTGTACTGGAACATCAAGACCGCCTGCTTCACGACCTTCACCTACGGCTACTTCCAGGGCTCGCTGGTGCTGTTCCTGCCGCTGTTCCTGATCGACCACCGCGGCGTCGCGGAGGGGCCGACCAAGCTGCTGGTGGCCTTCTTCGCGGCCGGCATGGCGCTGACGGTCGTGTTCGTGGGCCGCCTCGGCGATCGCCACGGCCACCTCAAGACGATCCGCGTGCTGGTGGCGTTCGGCGCGGCGATCACGGTGAGCGTGGTGTATCTGCCGTGGTTCCCGGTCGTCGCGGTGGTGGTGTTCCTCGCCGGTGGCGTGCTCGCGCCGGTGTACCCGCTGAGCATCGCGCTCCAGAGCATCATCGCCGAGCCGCGCGACTACAACCGATCCAACGCGCTGCTCAACGTGTCGTATGCGCTCGGCACCCTCGCGGGGCCGCTGATCTGCGGGTACCTCTACGACACCTACAGCCGCGGCCCGAACGGCACCAAGGTGCCGTTCGGCGGCGAGCTGCTGTTCTGGCAGCTGGCAGCGCTGTGGGCCCTGGTGTTCGTCATGACGCTGGCGTTTCGCCGCGACGACCCGTCGCTACGGCGCCGCCGCGGTTGAGCGCGGATAACCTGCGCAGCGGCCGCGCTGGGCCGCCGCGCTGGGCGACTGCGAGGTAGTAGCGGGTCAGCGACGGGCGACGATGCCGGCGACGAAGAAGTCGAGCGGCACGCCCTCGTCCTCACGAAACTCGTTCTCGAGGTGCGCGCCGAACAGGTCGACCAGGCCGTCGAGCACGTCGCCCTCGAGGCTGCTCAGGGCCGGGTGGGCGACGTAGCCGGTGTCGATGAGCCAGCGGGTCGCCTCGGCCCCCGTGTGGAACCACAGGCGAAAGCCGTGCTGCCAGCTGTCCTCGATGCGCACGCCGCCGCGGACCAGCAGCTCCTCGACCTGGCCGGCGGTCCTGGGCGTGGGCAGCGGGACGGTCTCCATCTCCATGCTCTCGGCGAGGCGGTGGTAGATCGTCAGGGCCTGGGGGGCGCTGGTCGCCAGCGAGGTCATCAGGCCGATGCGCCCGCCGGGGCGCACGATGCGGCCCATCGCCGGCAGGACGGCGTGCCAGTCGAGGTAGGCGAGCGCGAAGCGCATCGAGACGACGTCGAAGGACGCGTTCGGGGCGGTGGCGATGAAGTCCTCGGCCTTGGCCTGGATCGCGGTCAGCTTGAGGCCCTTGGCCTCGGCGGCCTCGCGGGCGAGGTTGAGCATGCCCTCCGAGGGGTCGACGGCGACGGTCTCGGCCGGGGCGATCAACCGCATCATCGGCAGGGTCGCCGCACCGCTGCCGCAGGCGAGGTCGACGAGACGCTCGCCGCGACGCAGGCCCAGACCACGCGTGAGGCGGTCGTTCGGGGTCGTGACGTGGCGGCTAAACAGGTCGTCGTAGCGCGCGGCCACGCGGTCGTAGGCGGCCTGGAAGAGTTCGTCGGTGGTCATCGTGGTCAACGAAGGTCTCCGGTCGGGGCGAGGGACCGCGCCGCTGTCGCAGCGAAATCGCGAAATCGATACACCGAGCGGGCCGACGGCGCAATGTCGCGACCGAATCGCGACCGAACCGCGACCGAACCGCGACCTCACCGGGCCGTGGTCTCTGGCGGGTGTGCAGTCACCCGCACATGCCCGCGAACCTCAGTGCACAGCCGCTTGCACAGCCTGCCGGCATACGAACACGTCGGCGGGCGGGAAGTTGGCGAGCACGCGCTGCTGCTGAATTTGCTCGAAGTGGTCTTGCAGATATGCCTGGAGGTCGAAGCGCGACCAGCCGCGGACCGGGCTGTAGACGACGACCTTGGCGTGCAGGTAGCCGTACTGCACAAATACGCCATTCGGGCTGAGTGCCGCGATCGAGCTGGCGAGGATGTCCCGGCGCAGCTCGGGCGGCAGCAGGGACATACCGAGGCAGGACACGACCGCGTCGACCGGGCCGTCGTGTCCGGCCGTCGTCAACAGCTCGGTGATATCGGCGGCCGAGCCCCAGATCGGCACCAGGCGGGGGTCGGGGAGCCGCCGTGCGGTCGCCTCGAGCAACGGCCCGTCGATCTCGACGGCGAACAGGCGAGCGTCCGCGGGCATCGCCGCGAGCAACGCCTGGGTGACGGTGCCGGTGCCGGCTCCGAGCTCGACGACGGTGCGGGCCCGCGACAGCGCGGCGCCCTGAACGATCGCGTCGACGAGGAAGCGCGAGCTGGGGACGAAGGAGGCGGTCTGATCCCAGTAGCGAAACCCATTGGAGAAGAACCGCCACACAGCCTGGAAACGATCGATCGCGGGACGCACTTGCGGCCGCGATTGTAACGAGATCCCGTCGGATGTCACGTCCAACGGGATCTCGGGTTTGGTCATGGTTTGCCCGGGGCTTGCAGCGCCCGGCAGGTGTGCGAGTGCCTGCGCGCAGGCATCACACATCGGCGGGCCTCAGGCCGCGGGGGCGTCGGCGGGCAGCTGCTCGTTGGCCTTGAAGGTCCAGCTAAAGGTCGCCAGACCGTCGCGCTGGTCGACCGGGTCGAGGGTGAGGCCGTCGACCGCCTTGATGATGCACTGGCTCAGGGCCTCGGGGGCCTTGGTGCGCTCGCTGTCGATCGCGGTGTCGAGGATCTTGCCGGTCTTCTTCTCGACCTTGAACTTGACGACCACCTGGCCGTCGAGCTTGGGGTCGGCGGTGAGGGCGGCGTCGTAGCAGCTCTTGATGTCGCCGCTGCGGGTCTCGAGCAGGCCGCGGGTGTCGGCGCGGTAGGTCTCCGCGTCGCGGGCCAGGCAGGTGCAGCCGGGGATCACGGCGGAGGCGACCACGACGAGCGAGGCAAGGAAGCTGTGAATGGTGCTGGTACGCATGGTGGGGTCCTACTTCGTGGCCGGGGTGGTGGCGCCGGTCTTGTCACCGGTGGTCACAGGCTTCTCATCGACGGGAGCGGTCTCCTCGATGTGCTTCTCCTCGAGCACCTTCTTCGCGCCGGACTTCGGGTCGATCTCGACCTTCTTCTGGGTGACGTCCTGGCCGATGATGTTGAACTCGACGCGGCGGTTCTTCTCCTTGCCCTCCGCGGTGGTCTCATCGGCGATCAGCTTGGTCTCGCCGAAGCCCTTGGCCGTGAACATCTCCTTGGCGAGGCCGCCGTTCTTGATGAGCCAGTCCATGACGGCCTTGGCGCGCTGATCGGAGAGCTTGAGGTTGTGGCGGTCGCTGCCCTCGCTCGAGGTGTGGCCCTCGATCGCGATCTTCTTGATGTGGGCGTTCTCCTTGACGACCTTGGCGATCTCTTGCAGCAGGGAGTCGGACTCCGGCTTGATCGTCGCCTTGTCGAGGTCGAACTGGATCTTCTCATTGATGACGATACGGTTGTCCTCGACGACGACGCGCTTGGGCGGCTCGGGCTCGGGCGTCGGCTCGGGCGGCGGCGGCGGCGTCGGCGGCGGCGCGGACAGTCGTGGCGGATCACCGACGACCTGGAGGGCAGTGGCATCCTCGAACAGGGTGGGACCGCAGGCCATAACCTGGAACGCCGCGAACACGGTCACGGAGGTGAGAAGGGAGCGGGAGAGATGCATGAGGTTGTCTCGATGGCTGGGGTGATGGTCGCGGGCCTTGCGGCCCAAAAACCGAGCGAAATCGCGCTGATCTGCGGTTGCCCAAGGGTCTCCCAGCAGGGCAGGCGACGCAAGTCCTCGACTGGCGCCGCCGCGAAGGTGACCCCGAATCGATATTTGAGCAAGGAAGACTCACATTCGCTGCCGCGCGGTGGCAATGGGAGAATTATGTCGCTGCCATGCGCCGAGGTGCACATGAAAAAGACGCGGTGCTGGTATTCGGATCGGGAGATCGGCTCGACCGGTGTTGGGCTGATCTCCGCGGGTCACCTCCGGGCCCCCGGGGTTCGGTGAGCCGCTGGCGAACTCACGGGCAGGAGATCCCGCAGTCCGGCGGGTCGCCGGGATCACCTCGAATCGCTTAAATGAGAACACCCGGGCCAGAAGGCCCGGGTGTCCATCAGCAGGATGCTGGAGGCTCAGTAGCCGCCGCGACCGCCACGACCGCTGCCGCCGCCGCGACCACCGCCGCCGCCGCTGCCACCGCCGCCGCCGCCGCCGCGACCACCTTCGTAGCCGCCGCCGCCGCCGGAGTCACGGTCGCGGAAACCGCCACCGCCACCGCCGCCGCGACCACCGCCGCCGCCGCCGCCGCCGCCGCCGAAGCCGCCACCGCCGCCAGCGCCGCCACGACCACCACCACCAGAGGGCTTATCCTCGGCCGCGTTGACACGAATGGACCGGCCGTCGAGGGACGCGCCGTCCATCGCCTGCTGGGCCGCCGCGCCTTCGGCGACATCCTGGTAGCTCACGAATCCGAAACCACGTGAGCGACCGGTCTCACGATCGGTAACAACCTTGGCTTCAACCACCGAACCGAACCGCGAAAAGGCCTCACGAAGGCCATCATCCGTCGTATTCCAGCTCAGACCACCGACAAACAGTTTTCTCGACATGCTTCTCTTCTTCCGACGTTTGCGCCGCTACTCCAGGCCGGGAGGGCCATAGACGCTATTTGCTCGGCGCGGACACTCCATGATCCGGATGTGCCTGTCGCGCGGCAACATGCGCTCCTTCGCCCGGGTTGTCAATCTGATCCCGACAGGACACTTCACGATGTGGCCGGCCGCATGAAAAATGGTGCGCTTGGCGCGCGAGAGCGATGCGGTCCATTTCGGACCAGGGGGCCACTGACACCATGCGGCGAAATCCCGGGCGGCCCACGGCGCTGTAAAGGATGAAGGTGCCGGGGGACCTGCGCATGGGTCGGGGCGCGTCGTGTTCGTGTCGCGTGGCACCGGTGCCGGGGGAGGAGATTTCGTATCTGTCCCATCAGACATGTTGGTCGCATTGGTTTTGAACCTGTCCCGAGAGACAGCATGTGGGGTCGACCGCGCTTTCATGGTGCGGAGAATGCGTCGCGTTGCACCCCGGGGACGCTGCGCTATGGTCGAGGCGAGCTTGGAGGCTCCCCATCATGCGAACGCAATCTTTGACCATGAACACCATCATCGCTGTCATGACCTTGAGTCTCGCGGCGCCGGTCGTTGCTTCGGCGGGTAACGAGCCTTCCAACACCACCGTGAATGCGCGGGTGGCCCCCACGAACTCCGCCATTCCCACCCCGAACCCGCAGCCGAACCCGCAGCCGCGCCCGGACCCGGCTCCCAATCCGCCGCCAAACCCCAATCCGAACCCGCGGCCGGACCCGGCGCCCAATCCCAATCCCAATCCGAACCCGCAGCCGCCGGTGCCGCAGCCGCAGCCCGTGCCGCAGCCGCTGTGAACGCAGCCGGTGGAACGCAGCCGGCGGTCAGTCGGGGCGCGGTCGGACCACGCGGCCGTCGAAGCCGCGGATCTCGGTGGCGGTGAGGCCGGCAAGGTCGGCCTCGCGACAGGCCCGACCGGCGAGCCCCGCCGAGAGGTCGTCCTGGTGATCGGCGATCACGATGGTGGCGATCGCAGGGTGATCGAAGGTCACGAAATAGACGAACTCGCCAGAGAACCACGCGTCGAGACACACCGAGTTGAAGTCGCCGGCAGCGGTGCCCGTGATCACCGGTCCGAGCTCGGCCATGGCGATCCTCGCCGCCGCGAGGATCTCCTCCGGCGAGGCGTCGAGCGGGAGCTCTTCGGACGGCGCGGAGAAGAAAGCGGTGCCGTGCTCGAACACCACCCACGCCATGTGATCCGGCGGCGTCGAACCCGTCGTCGGATTGTGGTGGGTGAACACGTGCTCCATCACCGAGGCTGCGCTCCGCTTGCTCGCTTCCATCACCTCGCAGCATGCCCGCCGGCCCGAAGGATGCCAAGCGCTGACCCCGCGCACGGTCGCGCCTGGCCCCGTCGCCGCCCGGGCGGCCCACCGCGGCAGCCGCCAGCGCCGGGCACGGGTGGCCGTGCCCGGGCGCCCGGGCGCGTCGGCGACCTGCCCGGGCGCGCCGATGACCCGGCCCTACCCGGCGAGATCGGCCGTGCCTCGCGTACCGAGGGCCGCAGGGTCGCCGCGCCGGCCGGCGATCAGGTGGTAGCCGAAGTGGGCGCGGGCCAGGCCGAGCAGGATGCCGAGCACCGGCGCGAGCACGTTGCCACGCCGGGCCGCGTCCAGCTCGTCGGCGGGGCCGCGCAGGCGACCGAGCAAGAACCCGAGAGCGACGCGTGGCACGTGCACGACGGAGGGCGCGACCCGCCACGAGATGTCGCGGACCTCGAGCGCCTGCAAGCCGCAGGCGTGTAGTCGCTCGGTGATCGCGGGCAGCTCGGCGAACGCCTCGATCGCCCAGCCCTCGCACACGCGGGCGCGCAGGCGGGCCAGCCAGGCCGGCAGCGGACGCGCGTGCTTCATGAAGCCGTCGGCGATGACGAAGCGTCCACCCGGTCGCAACACCCTCCCGAGCTCGCGCACGAACGCGGCCTTGTCGACGCCCTGCGCGTGGCAGCTGCTCTCGATCGCGTAGGCGTGATCGACGGAGCCGTCGGGTAGCGGGATCGCGGTGTAGTCGGCGTGAAGGATCTGCACGCGATCGCCGAGGCCGGCCTCGGTGATCTTGCGCCGGCCCGCGACCACCTGGCTGGCGACCTTCGTGAGCCCGACGACCCGCAGCCCGGGGTGGGCACCCGCGAGCTGGCGCGCCGTCTCACCCATGCCGCAGCCGAGGTCGAGCACGGTCGCCTGCGTGCCGGCGGGGATCTCGAGGCGACGAAGGATCTCGTCGTTCATCGCGGCGAGCATCGGCTCGAGGCGAAACGGGTTCATGCCGCGGCGCCAGTAGCCGAAGTGCATGTTGAAGCGCGGGCTCCATGCACGATAGT
>JAYUXQ010001026.1:0-3144 GCA_043752905.1 Nannocystis sp.
GCGTTGCGAGCCGCGCGCGGGACTCGTAACGCAGCGGGAGATCGATGTGCTCGCCGTGCCAGGACTCGATCGACTCCATCAGCGCGGAGACCTTGGCGGACATCGGATCAGCGCCCTTGCCCTGGGCGGTGGCCAGGGAGCGCGCGTTGGGGCGAATGGCGACGTAGACCGGGAGCCCGATGCGGTCGAGGCCCGTGACGTTCGCCAGGCGGGTGATCCCGAAGTGTGGCATCCAGCGCGAGTAGGCGGCGAAGGTGTCCGCGGGCGCGCGGGTGCGATGCGTGCCCGCGATGTGGCCCTTGGCCTGGGTCAATGCACGATTGTCTATCAGGATCGACATTCTGGTGACCAAAACCCTGGGCCTCGCGAGCGGCGAAGACCGCCCACGGAGGAGTCTCTACTGTCTCGTGGGAATGCTCAGACGGCGTGGATCAGCGCGGCGCTCTCGATCAGCGCGGCGCTCTCGATCAACGCGGCGCTCTCGACGGTGGTTGCACTCAGGAGTTGGGCGCCGGTCTGGACGAGGAGGTCATCGAATTTGTGGGACATGAAGAGGAGCTTTCGTTCGCGGACTGGTGACGTGGCTGGGATTGTCTCGGACAGCAGCCACGTGCCGTCCGTCGGTCCGGCCCGTATGGACGGGCCGATTCCCATCAGTGTCCGCCGGGACGCGATCAGTTGCGGCTTTCGTAGCCGCCGCAAACAAAAAATCCGCCGCGAAAGCCGCGCCGTCCTGCCGCGGTCGTTCCGCGGCGCGGATCGCTCGGATCGCGGATGGTGATACGGGGCATCCACGCTCTGCTGCACGCCGGCGACATTCTGTCCGCGTCCAATGTCTGGCACGGATGGCATTGTGGCGGCTGCCCCGGTACCTACGGCGCGAGGCCGAGCTGCTTCATGTACGTCGCGTTGTCCCAGAACAGGTACCCGCCATCCGCGGTCGGCATCGGCTCCGTGAACGTACCCTCCATGATGCCGTGGACCGCGGTCTATTCGCCGTCGCCGATCTTGATCAGCGCGATACCCTGCAGGCATGCGCACCTCGCTTCTCACGTTCGTGTGCGCATGCGCCCCCGCCGTCCCGGCACGGCCCGCCCCCGCTCCCCCTCCCACCGCGGCGCCGCTCCCCGCCCCCGTGTTCACCCCCTCCCCGATCGGCCCGCCCCTCACCGCCGCCACGCGCCTGCTCGATCGCCCCGCCGCCGCGCTCGCCATCGCCTGGACCCACCCGCTTGGCAAACATCAGCAGCCTGTCATCGTCGACAGGCGCCTCGTGCTGCTCGAGCGCTGGCTCAGCGACGACGCGGAGCAGCGCTATGCCGTCCTCGATGCCGCCACCGGCGCGGTCGCCTCGCGCGGTGCCCTGCCCATGGCGCGCGCCCTGTGCCCGGCAGAGTGGCACGGCCAGGAGCCCCTCTCGGCGCCGACCCGCCAGTGCGACCCCTTCGAACTCGTCTCCTTCGACCTCGCCCGCCGAGCCACCCGCTGGCAGGCGTCGCTCGCCGACGACACCATCGTTTTCGGCGACATCCTGGGATCGATCCGCGGCCACACCAACCTCGTCCGCGTCGATGCCGGCACCCAGAGCATCGAGCACGCCCGCATCGACGAAGCCACTGGCATGGTCCACAACCTCCCGGCCCTGCCCGGCCTGTGGAACAACCTCTACCCCGGGCACACCGCCATCGTCGGCGATACCATCTTTCTCGCCGTCACCACTGGCGAGCCGCTCGCCCGGTTCGCCCGCGGCGTCGCAGCCGGTGGTCCCACGTCGAAACCGAGATCCACGCGCTCACGGCCGACGCCGCCCACGTCGTCCTCCTCCGCAAAGATCGCACCCTCGTCGTGCTCGACGCCCGAACCGGCGCCGTCGCGCGTCGACGCCTCGCCACCGCGAAATGCCTGCACCCGTCCGTCCTCGCCGGCGACCTGCTGTTCGGCAACGCCTGCGACGAGTTTCAGGACGCCACGATGATCGACCTGCAGACCGGCCGCGTCCGCTGGAGAGACCCCCGCGCCGGCTGGCCGCTCACCGAAGACGTCATCCTGCTCAGGGACCCCGACCTCAGTCTCGCGCACCCCGTCGCGCTGACCACCGGCGAGCCTGTCTGGGGCGCGCCGTGGCTCCCGCTCGACGTGCGCGCCTTCGAGGTCGCCGGCGCGCGCATGCTCGTCGGCACCATCGGCACCACCCTCACCGCCCTTCGACTCGAGGCCGACCCGATCGCGCCGCAGCAGGCCACCATCCACGGCGTCCTATTCGTCGACGGTGCCCCCTGGCCACGCGCCCGCGTGCTCATCGGCGATACCGCCGTCACCACCGACCCGCGCGGCGAATTCACGACCACGATCCCCCTCGGCTCCCTCGCCATTGCCCGCCTCGACCCACGCGAGCGCGCCGCGATCGTACGCAAGGTCGGCGACTGGGCCCGCGAGACCGAGGTCTGGTCCCCGATCTTCCGCACCGCTGACGCCACTCACCGCATCCGCCTCGACCTCGCCCGCCCCTACTGAATTCGCCACCGCGTGCGCTGGGCGCTGCCGATGCTGGCGGTGGTGGACGACGCTTTCGTGGTCAAGACCGGGCCGGGGGCAGCGCTGCCGCAGCGCGGCGGGGCCGGGGACACGCCGTGGGTGCGCAACTCTCGGGGGCGCATGGGCGCAATCACCTGCGCCGCAGCAGCGTCGTCTGCCGCGTCATCGCGTCGTAGAGATGCGAGCGGTGCCCCGCAAGGGTGAGGTAGCCACCGAGCGCGAGGAGCCCCGCGCCGAGCGCGGCGGCGGCGGCCTCGGTCCTCAGTAGCCAGCATCCGCAGGCGACCGCTCCGAGGCCAAGGAACAGTTCCAACTTGGCCCACCGCAGCGACGGCGGGCGACGCCCGAGCAGGCTGTAGGTCTCCGTGACGTCGTGTTCGCTGATCGCATCGAGTCCCATGGCATCGAGCATACCGGACGGCCTGCTCGCCGTCGCGCCAGACGCTCGACCACGACGCCGACGGAAGTCGGTGACCGGGGGATTGACGAGGTGATCGAGGCGCTGCGAAGTACCGCGGTCGGCCCCGAAGCGGCACACTCATCCCGATCTACGCGTACGGCGGCCGGGCCGCTCTGGTGACGATCACTTGAAGATGTCGAAATTGCCGA
>JAYUXQ010001027.1:0-3143 GCA_043752905.1 Nannocystis sp.
GCACCGTCAGCCGATCACCCGTGCCCCGGAGCGCGCCTCGACCTTCGGTCTTCTTGACTGTCCCGCCGGCCGTCCCGATCGGCTCAGCCTCCGCCTCGCCGGCGGTCGCTTGCGCCTGCCGCCGGGCCTCACGCCCGCGCCGGACCCACTTCGCGGTCACGGACTCCTCCGGCTCGCCTTCGAGCAACCACGAGACACCCTCCAGGCCGCAGCGAGCTCGCGCCCTGCCCACCCGGCCCATGCTTCAATTCACGCGAACACCCCGAGGCTGCGCAGCAGCCACTGCGCGTCCTCGCTAACCAGCACCTGCGCCGCACCGCGTTCGTCGAGCGCGCCGGGAGGCAACAGCCGCGCGTCGCGACCGAGGGCCCGCAGCGCACCGTCGAGGCTCCCTGACAGCCGCGTCGCCACGCGCAGGCTGTCGCGGCGCAGCAGGTGTGCCAGTCGGACCAGGCTCCCGCGGTCTTGTTGCCAGCGCGACACCTCGCGCGCCAGCGCCTCGCGCAGCCCGGCGGGCAACCGCTCGCGCGTGAAGCCTCGCGCCGCGAACGCGCGCACGATCGTCTGTGCCCCGGCCGATCGCGCCGGACATGTCTCATCGGCCATGTGCAGCAACGCCGCCAACAACTCCGGCAGCGACGCCCCCTGCGGGTCGGTGACGACCGCCAGCCCGCCCGCGATCATCGCCGCCGCGAGCGCGACACGAAACCTGCGCTCGGCCGCCGGCAGCTCCGCCAGCGCCGCGCTGACGACGATCGCCGGCGGTTGCTCGTTGCGCACGCTGACCCCACCATCGGGCCCGCCGCGCCCGAGTAACAGCGGCAGTGGCAGCCCGAGCGCCCCTCGCAACGGCCCCAATTCCGCCTCCGCCAATTCCAGCGCCGAATGTTCCATCGCCGTACTCGCGGTCGCTGGCGGCTCACCGCGCCCGCGGATCCCCGCGGTCTCGCCGGCCACCCGCCGCAGCACGGCCCGCAGCGCCTCGCGCGACTCGAGCGCGGGCTCGCGGTCGTTGGCCAGCACATCGGACGGAACCGGCAACCCCGGCAACGCCGACACCTGGGCCGCGATCGGCCCCTGTGGGACCATGAACGCCGCGAGCTGCCACAACGCCCGCGCCGTCGCGGCGTGACCGATCGACTCGTGCAGGCGGGCCAGCCCGAGCGTCAGCCCCGGCTGCAGCGCGCGCCCGGCCGACCACGTCTGCAGCTCGATCCGCAGCCGCGCCGCCGATCCGTGCAGCGCAGCCGCGGCCGCGAGCACCGCGTCGAGCTGCGCCAGCGTGCCTCCGCGGGCCACCTCGCCGAGCACCCGCCCGAGCGCCGGCCACAACATCCGCCGCAGCGTCGTCGCCTCGTGTCGCGCCCCGATCGCCCGCGCCAGCCCGCTGCGTCCGTGCACCAGCGCCTCGGTCAGCGCCGCGACGATCTGAACGTCATAGTCCTCGCCCGCGAGCGCGCGCAGCTCTGCCGCCGCCTGCAGCACCTCGTCCCAGCGATGCTCCGCGAAGCTCAGCGGCACCAGCAGCGCCCTCGCCCCCTCGCCCGCTGGATCGGCCGCGCACGCGCGCAGCAGCAGTCGCCGCGCGTCCTGCATCGCCCGCCGCGGGTGCGTCGCGTGATCGATGCAGACCTGCGCCGCGCGCGTCAACCACGACGACTCGCCCGCACCCTCGCCCGCCCGGGCCGCCAGCGCCGCCCGCCGCTCGCACACCGCCGTCACCTCGGCCCACTGCTCACGCCGCTCCAACAGCTCGCCCGCCAGCTCGAGCAGCGCCGCGTCGTTCACGTCCGCGACCGGCCCCGGCAGGCAGGTCGCCAGCGCCGCGTCGAGCTCACCCAGCTCGACCTCGAGCCGCGCCAGCTCGAGCACCAGCGCCGACCTGTCCCCGGGGACAGGCTCTCCTGTCTCTTCGGACCTGTCCCCGAAGCCATACGCCTGCACCCGCGCCCGCAGCACCGGCAAGCGCTCCGCCTTCGCGCCCGCGAGCGACGCGTCGAGGCGATCGAGCGCGGCCCTGCGCACGTGAACCACCTCCGACTCCGCCAGCGCCGCCAGCCAGCGCCGCGCCAGCGCCGGCCGTGCCTGGCGGATCGCCGCATCCGCGAGGCGCAGCGTCAACTCCGGCGCCCCCTCGAGATCCTCGGCACCCAGCGCGTCCAGCAGCGCGACCCCATATGTCGCGTGCTCCGCCACCTCGGCGAGCATCGTTCGCGCCTCGGGCGAGTCCGGGGCGCGTCGCCACGCGCGATGCGCCAGCGAGGCCGCCAGCGTCCCGTCGTGCAGCACCTGCCCGGCGAAGCGGGCCGCGTCGACCAGCGCGCGCGCGGCCCGGCTGGCGTCCCGCGTATCCGCGTCGAGCCCGGCGTACAGCGTGGCGATCTCGCCGGTCGCGCCGCGGCGGGTCAGCGCTCCACGAAGCCCGCTCGCCGCGGCCGCGCGCAGCTCGTCTTGCCCGGGGTCGTCGTGCGCCAGCGCGAGCGCCTCGCGACAGCTCGACTCGACCAGGTCATCGTCGCCGATCGCCTCACCGATCTCCCACAGGCGCGCGAGGATCGGCAGGCGCTCCTCCGGCTGATCCTCGTCGGCGAGCAGGCGCTGCAGCGCGACGCACTGCGCCTGGAGGTCACCGCCCTCGCCGAGCGTCGCCAGGTGCTGCCGCGCCTCCGCCAGCGCCATGGCCCCCGGGTTGGCCAGCGCGAACACCTGCTGCCACGCGCTCGCCGCCCCGCCGACATCCTGCGCGCGCAGGCACGACTCGCCGAGCGTCAGCCACACGCACGCCAGCCCCGCGTCCCCGAGCTCCTCCGAGCTCGCCAGTCCGCGTAGCCAAACATGTCCATCGAACCCTGGCGCATGGGACATGTCCTCGCGGACATCCGCGAGCAGCCCGACGACGCGCCGGCGCACCAGCGGGTCACCCGGCGCCAGCGCCAGCGCCCGCTCGAGGCTGCGCGCCGCGCTGTCGGGGTCGTGGGTCCGCAGCAGATGCACCTGCGTGAGGTCGAGCAGCCGCGCGACCCGCTCCGGCCCCGCCGGCAACCCCCGCAGCGCCGCCATGACCGCCTGCACCACGATCGGCCACGCCCCGCGCGCCTCGGCCAGCGCACGCAGGGCATCACGCGCCTCGGCGTTCTTCGGGT
>JAYUXQ010001028.1:0-7751 GCA_043752905.1 Nannocystis sp.
GATCGCCTGCTCGTCGACGGCGAAGCCGGCCTTTTTGCCCTCGAGCAGGGCGAAGGTCGCCCACGCCGAGAGGTACGGCCAGCTGCGATCCGGCGCGTCCCAGAAGCGGAAGCCGCCGTCGTAGTTCTGACGCGAGAGCATGCGCGCGAGGCCCTCGGTCGCCAGGAGATTGCGAGCGACGAGGTCCTTGACCGACGCGATCGGGAACTGCTCGAGCACCGGGCCGAGCACGAAGATCGGCAGGAGGCGGCTGGCGAGCTGCTCGGTGCACTCGTAGCGGTAGCCGACCAGGAAGCTCACCGCGTCCTCGAGGCCGTTGAGGGCGGTCGAGCTGAGGCTGACCTCGAGGCCGCCGAAGGCCGGTAGCATGCCCTCGGGGACCTTGAGGGCCCGGAGTACGCTGGTGTCGGTCACGCCGTAGTCGGCGAAGGCCTGGCGCGTCGCGGGGTACAGCACGGGCAACGAGATCTCGGTGGCGTCGCGGCCTCCGTTGCTGAGCGCCGCGAATTGCAGGCGCATGGTGCCGACGCGATCGACGGCCATCGGGAAGCGGACCTCCTGCGACTGTCCAGCGGCGACCTCGATCGGCCGGGTCGTCTCGCCGGGGAGCACGACGTTGGTGCCGCGGGTGCCGACGACGATCGCCTGGGGCTTGTCGGTCTGGTTGTCGACCATCACCGACGCCTGGAACGTGTCGCCGAAGTTGGCGAAGCGCGGCAGCGAGGGGCGCAGCATGATCGGCTTGCGGACCTTGACCTGCGTCTCGGCGGACCCGAAGTGGTCGGGCCGGTCGGGGTCGACCGCGACCGCCATCACGCGGAAGGTGGTCAGGTTCTCCGGCATCGGGATCTCGATCGTCGCCAGGCCGGTCGGGCCGACGACGACCTCGGGGTTGAAGTAGGCCGTCGTCGCGAACAGGGTGCGCAGCGAGATCGGCTGGTTCATCGCCACCGTGGTGTCGAGCGCATCCGCGGCCGAGGCGCGCGACAGCTGCTTCTCGGCCGTCTTGGAGGAACCGGCCTCCGCGTCGGTCATCTCCTGCATCGAGGGCGCACCGCTGGGCTGCGCCAGGCGCATCGTGTCGGGCTCCTCGCCTGTCCCACCGCCGCCGCGTCCGGTGCCGACCAGGCCGAGGCTGCCCGGGTCCCCGTCGCTGTGGCCGTTGCGGTAGCCGTTCTTGGTCGCGGCTTTTTCATTGTTGTTGGAGCTCGGGTCCTTGAGCGTGTCCTCGTCGCTGCGTGCGAGCAGGTACTGGCGCAGGTCGAACAGGCTGACCCCCGGCGTGCGGGCGCGGTGGAAGAAGGCCAGCGGGTCGGGTGTCTTGTAGGCCATGAGCGAGAGGACGCCCTCGTCGACGACCATGATCGCCACGGCGGCCTTCTGTCCGGCGCCTGCGGGGTCGCGGGCCTGGATCTCAAGTTTGAGGGTGTCCTTGGGGGCGACCTCGCTGCGCTCGGGGATCAGCTTGAGGTCGATCTTCTTGCGCGTGCTGGCGACCGCGAGCGAGACGGTGCCGACGGCGACGGCGGGACGTCCGAGGTCCTGATCCGCGGGCGCGCCGGGGACCTCGACGCGGCCGCGGATCAGCAGCACCGCGACCTCGACGCCGGGGATGTTGTCCTCGGTCAGCGGGATCTCGAGCGTGCCTGCGCCGCCCTCGATGACAAGCTCGCGGTACTCGACGATGCCCTCGCGCTCGATCACCGCGAGGCCGCGGGCCTTGTCGAAGGGCGAGCGCAGCAGGACCGTCGCGCTCTCGCCGGGCTCGTAGCTGCGCTTGTCGGGTACGAGGTCGACGCGGCGCTGGTCCTGGTCCCACACGACCGCGTCCTTGCCGTACACGTAGAGCGTGTGACGGGTCAGCGCGCGCCGGCCCTTCGCGTCCTTGATCTCGGCGCGGGCGACGTAGGTGCCGGCCTTGCCGACGTCGAGCTCGCAGGTCGCCGGGGCGACGTCCGAGGTGAGCTGGCAGTTGCCGGCGGGGACGTCGACGGTCTCGTACTTGTACGACCACCGGCCCTTGTCCTCGACGGCGGTGCGCCGGGTCTCGCTGCGAACCAGGGCGATCTCGATCGCGCGACCGGCGACGCGCTTGCCGGTGACGTCGGCGACGATCGCCTCGACGCGCGCGCGCTCGCCTTCCTTGTACACGCTGCGATCGCTGCGCACGCCGACGTACTCGTCGGCGGGGTGGACGACGAAGTCCTGGCGCCCGGCGATCGCCTGGCGGTTCTGATCGACGATTTGGGCCTCGAGCGTGTATGTGCCCGCGGACGGCGGGTCGGGCGGCCCCTTGGGCGCCTCCTGGTCCGGCGGGGGCAGCGGCGGCTTTTCGCCCCACGGGGTCTCCTTCGCGGACAGCAGGTGCGAGACGGCGAAGTTGCCGGCGCCGTCGGTGACACCGTCGCCTTGCTTGACGATCATCGTCTCACCGCCGCGGCCACCGCCGTACTTGCCCATGCCGCCCATGCCACCGAAATCGCCCATGCCGCCGAAATCGCCGCGCCACCACCAGGACTGCGGGGCCGGGCCGAAGCTAAACGGCTCGTTCTCCGAGCCGGGCGGGCGAAACGAGGTGTCGCTGCGGCGCAGCGTATAGCTCACCCTGGCGTCGACCATCGCGGCGCCGTGGAGGTAGTGCGCGCGGACCTCGGCCTCGAGGGTGTCGCCGTACACGAGCGGCGCCTCGGCGGCGCGCTCGACCTTCACCTCGAACTCGGGGGCGCGATAGGTCTCGACGGCGAAGCTGTGCGAGAAGCTGCGCTCGGTGCCGAACAACCCCGCGGGGAAGTTGAGCTGGAACTGATACTGGCCGAGGTCACCGTCGGCGGGCACGGGGATGTCGACGCTGAAGGTGCCGAGCGCCCCGACCTTCGCCTTGCCCCTGGTGATCTCGTGGCCGCGAGGTCCGGTGATGGTGTAGTCGCACTCGATGTCGCTGCGGTACGGGACGACACCACCCCTGGGACCGCGGGTCTCCTCGCGCACGATGCCGGACAGGTGGACCGTGTCGCCGGGCTTGTAGGGCTCGCGGTCGGTGAAGAAGAAGGCGCGCGGCTCGTTGTCCTCGCCCCCGCCCTGCCAGTTCGACCAGCTGCCGTCGAGGCTGCCCTGCAGCGGCACATAGGCGACGTCGTCCCGGGTGGTGGCGAGCAGGTAGGGCTGATCGTGGATGACGCCATGGGTCAGCTCGGCGAGGCCGCGCGCGTCGGTCCGGCCCTTCCACACCGGCGTGTCCTGGGCGAGCCCGTGCAGCGCCAGGTCGACGTCCGGCAGTGGTTCGCCGGTGACGAGGTCGGTGACGAGGACGACGCCGCTGTCGCTGTCGATCGCTGCGCTGACGCCGAGGCGCGTGACCTCGACGATGCCGGTGACCTGGTGGCGATACTTCCAGTCGCCCTCGCCGACCTTGTTGCTGCGCGCGCCGAACAGCATCAGGTTGCCCGGCATCACGGCGTGATCGCGGGCCGTGATCGACACGGTGGTCGGCTCGATGCGCGAGCCCGGCACGTTGACCACGGTCTGCTTGGCCTGCTGCAGCGGCAGCGACCACTGGTCGTCGCTCTGATACTCGTTACGCTCGCTGAGCACGCGGCGCAGGTCGGCCGGCGCCACCGAGCGCGCGCGGACCTCGACCTGCGTCAGTCCGGCGGCCTTGAGGTCGAGCACACCGGCGTGTGAGGGCTCGAGCACGATCGGGTCCTGCGTCACGGCGTCGAGCACCAGCGAGGGGTCGAGCGGGCGCATCGTGAAGGTCGTGCGGAACGGGCTGGCGAGGGTCTGGCCGTGGATGTCGCGCACGCCGGCGTCGACGGTCACGGTGTACGTGCCGAGCCCGCGGAACTTGCCCTGGAGGTAGATGCCACCGCCGCCGGTGACCACGAGGTCCGGGACCTCGGGCGTGATATGCACCTTGCCCGGCAGCTCGGGGTCGTCGATCACCACAGTGCTCGCGCTGATGGTGACGCCGCCCGACGGCGTGCACTCCCACGAATACGCGGCGCCGCAACGCGGGGCGGTCAGCGTCAGCGGCGGGTAGGTGCGAAACGTGCTCGTCTGCGCCTTGCTCGGGTTGGGCCCCTCGCCGTAGGCGCCGGCCGGGACGGTCACGACGTATTGGGTGTTGGCCCTGAGCTTGGCGGTCGGACGCAGCACGAGGGTCCGCTCGGCGCGTCGCGACTTGGCCTGCGCGCGGTACGGCTCGGGCAGGCTGTCGTAGCTGGCGGGCGGCACGAGCTCGAGGCCGACGGCCGCGTTGCCACCCTTGAGCTTGACCGCGGCGGCGAGGCGCTCGCGCTGGATGTCCTGATTGAAGAACAGGATCAGGTGGGGCTCGAGCTCGGCGGCCTCGTACATGGTGGGGACCACCTCGTCGAGCGCGAGCACCGGCGTCGAGAACTTCCACTGCACGCGCTTGCCGAGCTTGCTGCCGATCGTCGAGGTCTCGCCGGCCTCGACGGTGGCGGTGTAGGTCGTCGAGAACGGGACGCGGCCCTCGGCCTCGAAGGCGATCATCTGTGTGCCGAGCCAGCGAAATTTGCCGGGCGGCTGCGGCGTGATCGACATCGGCGAGCGCTCGAGCTTGAGGTCGTCGATCGAGGCCAGCGGGATCATCGGCTGGTTGAACACGGCCGTCACCGACCCGACCAGGCCGGGCCCGGTCATCACCGGGCTGGTGCGCAGGACTTGCAGCGGACCGGTCGCGGCCGGGTCCTGGGTCTGCTTGCTCGGGGGCTCGGGCGGAGGGAACGGGAGCTCGACGCGCTCGCTGATGTTCGGCGGGGGCCTGGGGCCCGGCACTGGCCTGAGCTCGGTCGTGATGTCCTCTGGCAGCGGTGTGATCGGCGGGACGCCGTTCCACACGTCGAGCGTCGCGGTGTGAGACGCGGCAGCGTCGGCCTTGTCGGGCGCGACGTCCTCGGCGGGTTTGGTCGACGTGCAGCCGACCAGCAGCAGCGCGACGGTCCACAGGCTCGCGGGGATGATGGAAGCAATGGAAGCAATGGAAGCAGAGGAAGCAGAGGAAGCAGAGGAAGAGACCGCGACTGGACGACGTTGCATGCGAGCGCTCCGGGGTGCGCCGGACAACACCGGCACGCCTGCGATGCTTACACAGGTATCTCGCGCGGATCCACCCGGGCATGACGATGCATGTGCATCGCCTGATCTCCCCCGGACAAGGATTGATTGATACAGTCCATGGGCTCGCAGACCGCACCGATGACACGGTGCGGTGCGGTGGCTGCGAGCCTGTATGCGCGAACCCGCACCGCATGGGTATGCGATGAGGGCTGCGGCCCTCGATCGATGTTTGGAACACGTCGTCGACCCCGCCAAGGACCAGGTGAGACGTGCGGACGGCCGTCACCCTCGCAGGTTGCCGACCGCGTTGGTTGTTGATGGGCTGTCCCGAAGGTCAGGTGCGGGCGAGGACCTCGAGGTACTCGCGGACCACGGCGTCGAGGCCGACGAACAGCGCCCTGCTGATCAGCGCGTGGCCGATCGAGACCTCCTCGAGGTGCGGGAGCCCGCGGAACAGCACGAGGTTGTCGAGGTCGAGGTCGTGGCCGGCGTTGATGCCGAGCCCGAGCTCGTGGGCCAGGCCGGCCGCGGCGGCGAAGCGCACGCAGGAGGCCGCGCCCTCCCCCGCGGCGAAGGCGACGGCGAAGGGCTCGGTGTACAGCTCGATGCGCTCGGCCCCCAGCGCGGCGGCCCAACGGATCGCAGCCTCCTCGGGATCGACGAACATCGACACGCGCACGCCAGCGGCCTGGATCCGGCGCACGATGGCGCCGATCTCGGCGGGATCGGTGCTCGCGGGCCAGCCGGCTTGACTGGTGAGCTCGCCGGGCTTGACCGGCACGAGCGTGCACTGGTGCGGGCGCAGCTCGCAGACGAGGTCGACGAGGTCGGGGCGCGGGTCGCCCTCGATGTTGTACTCGACGACGTCGCGTAGTGGTTGGAGCTCGGCCGCGATCGCGATCGCGTCGGCGCGCCGGATGTGCCGCTCGTCGGCGCGCGGGTGCACGGTGATGCCGCGACAGCCGGCGCCGAGGATCACCCGCACGGCCTCGATCACGCCCGGGACGGCGCCGCCGCGGGCATTTCGCAGGGTCGCAACCTTGTTGACGTTGACGCTGAGGCGAGCCATGGCCGCTCATAACACCGGCGGGCGAGCGCTGTCACCTCGCAGAACAACGGGATCGGCATCCGGCGGCAGTCGGTCAGCGCGGCGAGGTCGAGGCGCGCGCACGCGTCCCGGCGTGATGGTGTCGCGGTACGCGAGGAGGCTGCCCCGGGCCGCGCGCTGGACAGCAGCCCGGGTTCCTGACTAGGCTGCGGCATGCTCCCGCCCCGTGTCGTGGTGATCGTCGGCGCGGGCTTTTGCGGGACGGTGCTCGCCGTGCACCTCGCGCGCGCAGGCGGCTTCGCGGCGGTGCTGATCGACCGCAGCGGGAGCTTTGGGCCGGGTCTGGCGTACGGGGCGGCGCGACCGTTCCACCTGCTCAACACGCCTGCGGGGCGTATGAGCGCGTTCCCGGACGACCCGGAGCACTTCACGCGCTGGGCGCAGGGGCGCGACCCGGCGGTCGGCGGCGGGAGCTTCCTGCCGCGTCCGCTGTACGGCGAGTACCTGCGCGACCTGCTGGCGAGCACGCATCCCATCGCGGCCTGTACGTCGGGACAGGTGCGAACGGACAGGCCCGGAGTCACATGTCTGAAAGGTCAGGTGGTGGAGGCCGGCGACGGCTGGGTCGCGCTCGCGGACGGCGGGCGGCTGGCGGCCGACGCGGTCGTGCTGTGCCCGGGCAACCCGCCGCCGCCGACGCTGGCGCTGCCGGTCGAGCTGCGCGGGCATCCGGCGCACGTCGCGGATCCCTGGAGCTTCGATCCGGCGAGCATCGATGCGGACGCGCCCGCGCTGTTGATCGGCAGCGGGCTCACGGCCCTCGACGTCGCGCTGACGCTGGCGGAGGCGGGGCATCGCGGGCCGATCCATCTCGCCTCGCGGCACGGGCTGCTCCCGCAGCCGCATCGCACGCACGCGCGGCCGGGGCAGGTCGCTCCGCCGGATGTCGACGCGTGGCCGGCGACGGCGCGCGGCATGCTCGTCGGGTTGCGACGCGAGATCCGGGCCGCCGAGGGCGTCGATTGGCGCGAGGTGGTGGCGAGCCTGCGCCCGGTCACGCCGGCCCTGTGGCGGCGCCTGCCGCTCGCGGAGCAGGGACGCTTTGTCCGGCATCTGCGGCCGTACTGGGACAGCCACCGGCACCGCGCTGCCCCCGAGACAC
Source organism: Nannocystis sp. (assembly GCA_043752905.1). GTDB lineage: Bacteria > Myxococcota_A > Polyangia > Nannocystales > Nannocystaceae > Nannocystis. The sequence continues at coordinate 7,293 of JAYUXQ010001028.1, forward strand.
ACCGGGCGATCACGCAATTGCAGGCCGCGGATCGACTGTACGTGCACGCGGGGCGCATGGCCGCGGTGACGGCCGCGGGCCCGCGCCTGCGTGTCACGTTGACCCGCGCGGAGGCGTCGCGGACCCTCGAGGTCGGCGCGCTGATCAACTGCACGGGTCCGGCGAGCGACCTGCGAGGCACGCCCGATCCGTTGCTGCGCGGGCTGCTCGCCGGGGGTCGGGCGCAGGTCGACCCGCTCGGACTCGGGCTCGTGACGGACGACGAGGGGCGGCTGTCCGGTTCCACCGTCCCGCTGTTCCTCGCGGGTCCGTTGCGGCGGCCGCGGCTGTGGGAGGCGACGGCGGTGCTCGAGCTGGCTGCCCAGGTCGCAGCGCTCGCGGCGACGCTGTACATGGCGTGACGGCACGATGTCTCCCGGGTCAGGCTTGCCAGGGCCGCGGGCGCTGGGCTAAGCAGTC
>JAYUXQ010001029.1:0-3139 GCA_043752905.1 Nannocystis sp.
ACGGAGTCCGGCGTGGTCGCCCTCGATCACGTGGTGCTCGCGCTCGATCTGGTGTTCACGGGCTCGGCGAACGACCTCAACCTGCTCGAGTTTCGGGCCCTGCGATCCGGCGAGTATCAGAGCCTGCGCGGGCGCCTGGAGCTGATCCCGGTCCCATATCTGCTGGACTACCGGGTCGAGCGCAAGGTGTATCAGGAGCAGGTCGGTGATGTATTGCGTGGGATCCACATCGCGCCGCATGTGCCGCGGATCCTCGCATTGTGGGGCGTGATGACGCGGCTGCGTGCGCCCGATCCGGCGGCCTACAGCGCCAAGCTCCAGCCTGTGTTGGCGCGCTTGACCCCCCTCGACAAGGCGGACCTGTACGCGTATGGGCGGGTGCCCCAGGGGCTGACGAGCGACGAGGCGCGTGAGCTGCTGGCCGCCGTGCCGAAGATGCACGAGGAGCGGTTCCAGCAGGCGGTGGTCAAGGCCGAGAGCGGCGACCCGATCCTGCTCGGCGACTACGAGGGTAGCTTCGGCGCCAGCGTCCGCGACCTCAAGCGCGTGTTGCTGGCCGCGGCGAGCGACCCGGGCACCAACGCGGTCACGGTGCCGCGTCTCTTCAAGGAGCTGCGCCGCTTCATGGCCGACAGCGTCAACTTTCGCTGGATGCTACTGACGCCCAGGGCCCCGGGTCCGGACGGCGCGCGGTCCGACGGCGGCTTCCATGTGCTCGAGGGCGAGGGCAGCATCACGCAGGCGGTGTGGAACCGCTGGCTCGACCTCTCGGACTGGGAAGTGCGCGAGGCGATGGGCCTGGTCGACGAGTCGCGCTACCTCGACCTCTTCAAAAAATACGTCAAGCACGTGTCGCATCACCTCAAGCGCGAGCGCCTGTTCGACGCGGTGACCGGCGACCTGCGCAACCCCGACGAGAAGTTCATGCAGGGCCTCGAGAAGACGATGGACCCGAAAGCGGGCCCGGCCTTTCGTGCAGACCTGCTCTCGCGGATCGGCGCGTGGGCGCTGAGCCACCCCGACGAGGAGCCGGCCTACGCCGAGATCTTCGCCGACTACTTTGGCCGCCTGCGCGAAGATTATTATCGCCAGCAGAAGGCGGTCGTCGGCCGCGGGATCCAGCGCATGCTGGAGCTGCTCGCCGACGACCGGCGCAGCGAGAACCCGCTCGCCCCGCAAGAGGAGCAGGTCGCCCGCCATGCGGTCGATGTGCTGCTGGGTAACTGCGACGACAAGAGCGTCCGCCGCGAACGCCATTCGCGCGAGACGCTGCGCGACACGCTCGTGCAGCTGTCGAAGTTTCGCTACTGAAACGTCCGCGCGGCCGCCGGGGTGACCGCGCGCGGGGATGACACGCGCAGGCGAGCCGCGTCGACCTCGACCACCGGGTGCGCGCGCCTTCGCGGGCGCGGCTTGTCTACAATCGCGGCGGAGGTCGTCATGCACGCTGTCCGGGGCACACTCTTCACGCTCACCACCCTCGCGGTGACTTCGCTGGTCTCGCCGCTCGCGGCCGCGGAGTCAATCGCGGCGTCGGACTGCAACCTGGACTTCAAGACGTCCTACAACAAGGGCGACGCGGTGTGCGTCACCGGGGAGTTCGACCAGGTGCCGCCGATGAAGATCTGCGCGGAGGCGTACGTGTACGTCATCCCGGTCGACGCGCCCAACCCCTTCGCGGACGTCACGGGGGCGCCCAACTACGTGCTCGGGTGCGGGGGTGCGGGCAGCTTCATCGACGAGTACGTGTGGCTGCCGCCGCTCAAGTCCGGGCAGTACGAGTTCACGATCGACAACTACCCGTTCTTCAAGGATCAGGGCGCCGCCTACGACCCGGGCGACGACTCGCGCTCGGGCTACGCGTTCACCGTCACCAACGCCCCGACGGTGTTTAGCGTCGACCCGGGCAAGATCAAGGCGGCGGCGGCCCAGGGCCTGCTCGAGGCGGCGTACCTCAACCTGCTCGCGCAGACGCTGGGTGCGATCGACACGATCAGCACCGTGGTGGACTGGTGGATCAGCTTCGGCGGGGTCGGCGGCCTCGCGGGCGGGGCCCTCGGGGTCTATTGCACGTATACCGGGAGCGACTGCCCGACCTCGTACAACTCGGCGATCATCACGATCGGCAACAAGATCATCTCCGGCGTCGCGGACTCGCTGACCAAGAAGTACGACGCGATCATCCTCGACCCGCCCGACCCCGACTTCAAGGCGGTCGTCGCCCTCGACTTCGCCGAGGTCAAGCAGATGGGTTACCCGTGGACGCCGGGGGCCGAGCGCGAGCTGCCGCGCGGGCAGATCGCGATCGCCAGCGCGATCGCGCTGCAGAGCGTCGCCTATACCGCGCTGGTGCCGAGCATGGAGAAGGTCCAGGGCGCGAAGGCGGCCGGCGACAACCTCTGGCAGCTGCTCCACGCCGAGAAGGTCGAGGCCTACGCCCGCCTCGCGCTCGACGCCGGCGACCGCATGCTGACGGAGGCGGACGCGCTGGAGGTGTACCTCGCCGGCCACGCAGCGCTCGACCTCGGGCTCGCCGCGGCGGAGTTCAACGCCTCGGTCGCCGCGGTGAAGCAGGGCGGCTTCACGCAGGACGAGCGCAACTATCTTCGGTCCTTCGGCGCCGCCGAGGCCGACATCGACAAGACGGCCGAGGCGGTCGCGGCCCAGGCGACGGTGCCCGAGGACATCACGGTCGGCAACTTGCTCGCGCGCGCGCGTGCCAGCTACCTCGCGCTCAAGCCCGCGTTGCAGGACCTGGTCGCCCAGGCGCAGGCCGTGCAGATGGAGAACGCGGAGTCGGCGTTTCGGCCGGGACCGGCGTTGAGCCTCCAGCCGGCGCCGGTGGCGGTGGTGGGCGTGCCGGTGATGCTCGCCGCGAGCGCGACACACTTCGACGCGGACGCGACGCTGACGTACGCCTGGGACCTCGACCTCGACGGTCAGTACGACGACGGGCAGGGGCCGCAGGTGCCTTACACGCCGGTCGCGCCCGGCGTGATGGCGGTCGCGGCGAGGGTCAGCGACGGTGGCAACGTCGACCACGGCTTTTTGCTGGTCGAGGTCAAGGTCGGCAACACGCCCCCGGAGCTGACGGGCGTGACGCCGGTCGACCCCGCCCCGTTCGCGGACATGGGCGAGG
>JAYUXQ010001030.1:0-7740 GCA_043752905.1 Nannocystis sp.
GCCGCCGCCGGGTCCGCCGGCGACCGGCGACCGACGTGGCGTGGTCGAGCCGGTCCGCCGGAAGACCACGGAGCCTGCTCCCGCGGCATCCGCTTCCCCCGCGAGCACCCCGGTCGAGCGACGCCCCGCCACGGAGTTCGCGGTAGCCTCGCCTGCGGCAGCTTCGCCTGCGGTAGCCTCGCCCGCGGGAGTTTCGCCCGCGGTAGCCTCGCCTGCGGCAGCCTCGCCCGCGGGAGTTTCGCCCGCCGAGCCGCGTCGCGCCGTCACCGAACCGGCCGGGGGGCGTCCTGCCTTCACGCCGCCGGGCGCCGCACCGGCCCCCGCGGATCCCAATCGCCCCGCCGTCGCCAGCGGCACGCGCGTTATGAACCGCGTGCCGCCGCCCGTTGGCGTGCGTCCTGCGGTACCCGGCGCCCCGGGCTCGCTGGCAACCACCGCGGCGAGCCTCGCCGTCACCGCCGCGGCACCGCCTGTCACCGGGGACAGGTCCGCGGGGACAGGTCCGCAGGGACAGGCCCGCGTCCGCGACACGCCGAACTCGATGTCCGCAGGGACAGGTCCGCAGGGACAGGCCACCCGCGTCCGCGACACACCGATCTCGATGTCCGCGCTGACCGAGGTCAACAGCGATCCGGTGCAGGCCCGCACGCGCTACGCGGGCGATGCTCAGCGCCCCGCCGGCGCCGTGGCGATGCCGCACAGCCCCTCGGGCCCGGTGACGCGCCACATCAGCAGCCCGTCGATCACGGCCGAGAACCCGTTCCTGCGCTACGCGCAGACCCAGATCCAGACCTGGGAGGTCGAGCTGGCGACCCAGCCCGATCTGTTCCGCGCGGCGCGCCTCAACTACGAGATCGCCCGCCTGCTCGAATACCCGCTCGGCGACCTCAACCAGGCCGCGACCTACTACCTGCGCGCGCACGGCCTGCTGCCCGAGTACCTGCCGATCCTCCGCGGTGCCCGGCGCGTGTTGACGGCCCAGCGCAATTTTCAGCGCGCGCTGCCCCTCTTCGACGCCGAGATCCGGCTGACCTCCGACCCGCGCCGCAAAGCCGCCCTGATGTACGCCAAGGGCAGCCTGCTGGCCGATGTCCTGCACAACGAGGGCGAGGCCCGGGCCGCCTACGCGTCCGCCCGCGAGCTCGACCCCGGCAACGTCTCGATCCTCAAGGCGCTCGAGCAGATCGATGCCCGCGTCGGCGCCTGGGATCCGCTCGAGAAGGAGCTGGCGCAGATCGCCAGCGCCGTCGAAAAAGACCCGCGCCACCGCTCGGCCCTGGTGGCCCGCCGCGCCCACCTGTTCGAGGTCCGTCAAAAGAACGTCGGCGCCGCCGTCGAGCTGCTGGAGACCGCCCTCGACCTCGACCCCCAGGCCCCCGGCGCGTTCGCTGCGCTCAAGCGCATGCACCACGCGCAGGGCCGCTGGCGCGAGCTGATCGGCGTGCTCGACCGCGAGGCCCAGCAGCTGAGCGACCCGGACCTGCGCGCGATGGCATTTTATCGCATCGCCCGGATCCACTCGGAGCGGCTCGGCAACCGCGACAAGGCGATCGTCGCGCTCGAGCGGTCGGTGGCCGAGAACCCGCGCTACCGGCTCGTGCTCGAGGAGCTGATCCGGCAGTACGCCGCCGCCGACCGCCACGACGCGCAGGTTCGGATCCTCGAGCTGCTGGTCGGCAACATCGACGCGCCGCAGGAGCGCATCTCGATCCTCTACCAGATCGGCGAGCTGCACGAGAATCGCCTGTACAACGAGGACGAGGCGATCCGCTGGTACGAGGCCGCGCTGGAGATCGAGCCGACTTTCCGGCCGAGCCTGCGCGGGCTCTCGAAGCTGTACGCCCGGCGCAAGCTGTGGGAGCCGCTGATCCACATGCTGCACGCCGAGGCCGAGGCCTCCGACGACAGCTCGCGGGCCGCCGCCGCACACACCCGCATGGCCGAGATCTTCGAGGTCCAGCTCGGTGACGCCGAGCAGGCGATCGATCATCACGCCCGCGCGCTCGCCTTGCAGCCCGGCCTCGCCACCCCGTTCAAGGCGCTCAGCCGCCTCTACGGCACCGCCGGTCGCTTCCATGAATTGATCGAGCTGCTAGAGCGCGGCATCGACGAGGCCACCGAGGAGGACCGCCGCGTCGCCTACCTGTTCCGCGTCGCCGACCTCTACGCCGACTACCTGCACGAGCCGGTCCAGGCGGCCCACACCTACCGCCGGATCCTCAAGATCGACCCCGACCACCTCGGTGCCATCCACGCCCTGCAGCGCGCCTGCGAGGTCGCCGGACGCTACAAGGAGCTCGTCGACGCGCTCGAGCTCGAGGCCGGCAAGACGCTCGACAAGCAGCGCGTCGTCACCCTGCTCGGCCGCGCCGCGGAGCTCCTCGACGACAAGCTCGAGGACCGCGAGGGCGCGCTGGTCCGCTACCGTCGCGCCCTCGAGCTCGACCTGAAGCACGCGCCCTCGCTGGCCGGCCTCGGTCGCCTCTACCACCGCCTCGGCCGCTGGGACGACCTCTACGGCGTCTACGACCGCGAGCTCGGCATCACCCCGGCGGGCCGCGCCTCGGTCGCCCTGCTGCACACGATGGGTCAGCTCGCCGAGGAGAAGCTCGGCGACGACGGCCGCGCGATCGAGTGCTACCGCCGCGCGATCGGCATCGACCCCAAGCACGGCCCCTCGCTGCACGCCCTCGCCACGCTCCTTCAGGAGCGCCGCGCCTTCGCCGAGCTCGTCGAGGTCCTCGAGCTCGAGCTCAAGAGCCTCAGCGACGTCAAGTCGCGAGCCCTGACCGCATACCGCATCGGCCGCGCCTACGAGGAGCACCTCCTCGAGCCGGTCAAGGCGATCGCCGCCTATCACAAGGCGACCGAGGCGATCGACGACTATCGCCCCGCGCTCGACGGCCTCGCCCGCGTGCGCGCCGCCCAGGAGGCGTGGTCGGGCATCGTCGAGGACCTCGCGCAGGAGGCCGCGACCTCGAAGGAGCCGCCGCTGGCGACCGCGGCCCTGCTGCGCGCTGGCGAGATCTTCGCCGAGCAGCTCAACCAGCCCGAGCGGGCGATCGCCGCCTACGAGCGTGTGCTCGAGCGCGACCCGATCAACGTGCCCGCGATGCTGGCCCTCGAGCCCCTGTACCGGCAACAGGCCCTGTGGAAGTCGCTCGTCGAGCTGTACCTGCGCCAGAGCAAGGTGCTCACCGACGAGGGCGCCCGCGTGGCTGCCCTGCGCGAGGTGGCCCACCTCTACGAGAATCAGGCGATGGGCGACGCGGACCAGCTGCGCACCGCCTACACGGCGATCTTGCAGCGCCTGCCGAGTGACCCCGTGGCCCTCGCCGCGCTCGAGCGCCTGGCCCTCGCCGCGCGCGATGATCAATTGTTGACCCGCGTCGACGCGCAGCTCGCCAGCGGCGACGACGACCCCGCGCTGCTCGGCGCCTACTACACGCGCCTGGGCGAGACCCTCGAGCGCGCGCAGACGATGAGCTCCGCGCTCAAGGCCTACGAGATGGCCCTCGCGCACGACCCCGACAGCCTCGGCGCCATGTACGGCCTGGTCCGCGTGGCGACCGCGCTCGACGACCCGCGTGCGCTCGTCGCCGCCAAGACGCGCCTAGCGACCGCGGAGCGCGGCGGCGAGGCGGCGGCCAACCTGCTCGTCGAGACCGCCAAGACTCGCCTGCAGCGCCTCGACGACGCCGAGGGTGCGACCCGCGACCTCGAGGCCGCGCTCGAGCGCTGGCCCGACCACGTCGAGGCCGCGGACATGCTCTACAAGATCCTGCTGATGCTCGACGGCGGCACGCGGCTGGTCGAGAAGCTGTCGCAGGCGGCCGAGTCGGCGCGCAGCACCGAGCGCTCCGGCGCCCTGTGGCTGCGGATCGCCGAGCTCTACGCCGACGAGCTCGGCAACATCGCCGGCGGCATCAGCGTGCTGCGCCGGGTGTTGCGCGACCGGCCGCAGCACGTGGCCATGCTGATGCTGCTCGCGGACCTGTACAACCGCAACCAGCAGTGGGGCGACGCGGGAGAGACCTACGGCGAGGTCGTGCGCATGTCGAGCTCCGCCGACGCGCTGTTCAACGCCAATAACAGCCTGGCGTCGATCCTCGCCGACCACCTCGGGGACCTGCCGCGCGCGCGCGCCTGCCTCGAGGCGGCGCTGTCGATCCGCGCCGACGACCGCGTCACGCTGCTCAAGCTGACCGACATCCAGGCCCGCCTCGGCGACGGCGTCGCCGCGGCCGAGACGGCGCGCCGACTGCTGCGCGCCGCGACCTCCACCGAGGAGCGCGTCGCCTCGATCATCCACCTGGCGAACATCGAGCAGAACCTCGGCCACCGCGCCCAGGCGCTCGAGGCCCTGCTCAGCGCCGTGATCCTGGAGGGCCCCGACGGCAAGGCTGCCCACCGCTACAAGTCCCTGCTCGGCGACGACGGCAGCTGGGAGCCGTACGAGCAGGCCCTGCTCAAGCACCTGCAGCAGGTCGTCGGCGACGACGCCCGGGTCTGCCGCGCTTACCTCGAGCTCGCCGCAGTGCAGGCCGACAGCCTCGGCCAGCTGCAACGCGCCCTCGCCACGCTCGAGATGGGCATCACCGAGGTCAAGGACGACATCCCGCTGCGCGTCGAGTACGGCACCCGCCTGCGCAGCGACGGCCGGCTCTCGGAGGCGATCGGCGCATATCGTACGCTCGTCGGCCTGTACCCCGCGCACGCCGAGGGCTGGCGCGGCCTGGTGTCGTCGTACGTCGACAAGGGCCGCATGGGCGAGGCCGGACTGGCCCTCGCGCCGCTGTGCGTCCTCGGAGCCGCCAGCGAGTCCGACATGCGGGCGCTGACGAAGATGACCCCGCGGCCCGCGACGGCCAACCCCGGCACCTTCACGCCCGAGGTCCTGCGCGCCTACTGCGACGGCGGCAACCAGGCCGCCGCCGCCGAGAAGCTGTTGTTCGCGATCAATCCCAGCCTCGCCAAGCTGTACCTCGGCGATCTCCAGCGCTTCGGCGTCAACCCCCGCGAGAAGATCACGGCGCGCTCGGGCAACCCGCTGCGCGCGTTCGTCGACCGCATCGCCGCGTTGTTCGCGATCCCCGACTACGACCTGTATGTCTTTCGCGGCGCAGGCACCGTCGCCAGCCTAGAGTTCGGCGCATTGCCGGTGCTGCTGGTGCCCGCGACCGTCCTGCGACTGCCCGAGCCGCAGCAGGCCTTTGTCATCGCCCGCGCGCTCGCCAGCATCCAGCGCGGTCTGCAGGCGCTCGGTCGCTTCAAGGCCTCGGAGCTGATGCTCATCCTCGCCGCCGCGGCGCGCACTGCGGCGCCGAATTACGGCAGCAACCTCGCCGACGGCGCGGCGCTCGACGACCTCCAGCGCCGGATCATCAAGGCGATGGCCCGCAAGGACCGCCAGCTGCTCAACGACGCCTCGGCCGAGTACGCCCAGTCGGCCCCGGTCGACTTCAACGCCTGGTACAACGACCACCGCATGTCGGCCACCCGCGCCGCGGCAGTGATCGCCGCCGACCTCCCGTCGTGCGTCGCCGTGCTCCGCCAGGAAGACCAGGCCCTGCTGTACCTCGAAGGCGAGGACCTGGTCGTCAACTCCGACGTCATCTCGGACCTCATGCGCTACTGGTCGAGCGACGCATCGATCGAGCTGCGCCGGCGCGTCGGCATGCTTCAAGCCTGACCTCGGCGCAGGCCCAAGGCGCAGGGCACGGGCGCCGTCCGCGAGCAAGTTCCCGGCCTGAAATTTGGGCCGGGGCCGCCTCTCATCTACAAGCGGAGGGGTGAAGCTGCGTCGACCGGTCCCACTCGTCACCCTGCTCGCCCTGGCTGCGCTCGCTGCCTGCGGCGAGGACCCGCAGGTCGAGGTGGTCACCCGCGTCGGCGAGGTGCCCGCGGCCGCGCCGGCCGATGACCTCATCACGCGCGCCGGCATGTTACGTGCCGACCGCGAGCGTGAGGTCGGCGACCCTGCGCTCGAGGCCCTGCTCGGCGACGTCCCTGCCGACGACGCCCCGACCCCGCGCCGCAGCGGGCGGATCCCCCGCGCCGACGGACCCACCATGAACGCGCCAGTCGAGCCAGTCGAGCCGGCCGCCGTTCCCGACCCGATGGCCAGGATCATGGCTGGTCTTCACGACATGTCGCAAACGACAGGTCCCACGGGACAGGTCGTCAACCTGACGCCGCCGACCACGTCTGCCGAGCTGGCCGCGCTGGTCGAGTCGGCGCGTGAGGCCGCGATCGAGGAGCTGCCCGGCATCGCCGACGTCCTGACCCGCACCCCCCCCGCGCTGTGGCCCGAGATCCAGGCGCTGTTGCTCGCCGAGCGCAAGGCGCGAAAGCCCGACTACAAGGCGCTGCTCGCCGTCATCGGCGGCGATATACCGAACCGCTACGGCCACTTCGAGCTGTCGTGGAAGCGGGCGCACGGGCACACCGTCAAGCTCTCGGAAAACTGGTACGGCGACCTGCTCGCGTTGCCGCCGGCGCGCGTCAGCAAGATCTTTCGCGGGATCTACCGCGACTGCGTCATCACGGCCGCGCTGCTGCGCGCCGCGGCGGCGATCGGGCGCGAGCCTGGGCACACCGACGCGGTCATCGAGGCCCTGCTCGCCGCGGCCTACGTGCACGAGGGCACCTTCCGCGACGAGGTCGGGCGGGCGATCCGTCGCCTCGGTGAGCCGGCGATCCCGGGGCTGCTGCGGCGCTCGCTGGCGCCGGCGCTGCCCGCCGACGAGAAGGCCGCCGCGGCGGTCAAGGCCAGCGACGAGTATCGCAAGGCCGAGTACGCGCGGGTCCAGCTCGACCGTATGGACCGCTTGCATCCGCCCAAGGCGATCGCCGCGGTGCACGACGAGCCGCGCCTGCTCGCCGACCTGCTGGCGGCCTACGGCATCACGCGCCCCGAGGAGGCCGCCGCCGCGCTGCTGAGGCACGTCGACGCCCCGATCCCACGCGTGCGTGCTGCGGCCCGTGAGGCCTTCCTGGCCTATGTCAGTGGTCCGCCGCCCCGCGCCGAGCGCAAGACCGTGCGCCTGCTCGGCGGGCACACGACCGAGGCGCCAGCGCGCCTGACCTACCGCGACTTCGCGCGCCTGGTGATCCGCGAGCGCGTGGCGACCGAGCACCCGGATCTGCTCGAGCCCGAGTGCAAGCTCATCACGCCCGAGGGCCTGCGGGACCACGCCTGCGAGGCGCAGCCGGAGCGGCTGGCCAGCGTTTACTTCGCCCGCATCGAGGTCGCCAGGGCGGCGCGCGAGCAGGCCCAGGTCGACGCGGCGCTGGCCCAGCCCGAGCGCGCCGCGACCGTGGCGATGCTCGACGCGTTGCTGGCCGACAACCCCGAGCTCGGCATGCGCGCGCAGTTGGTGCCCAGCTACGAGGCCGCGGCCGACGAGGCCGAGGCCGCGGGCGACCTGCGTCGCGCCTCGGGGCTGCTGCGCAAGTCGGCGGCGTTGCTCGCGGAGGCCGACGCGGCTCGCAGCGATCAATTGCGACTGCGGGCGCTGCTCGTCGAGGCCCAGATCGCCGAGCTACCGGCGCAGGGCAGGGCGATGCTGCTGGCGACCGCCGAGAGCCTCGCGCCCGACGACCCCGCCGTGCACGCCGCGCTGGCCCAGATCGCAGCGCGACCGGCCTCCGCCGAGGGCGCCGCGCTGCGCGATCGCCTGACCGTCCTGCTGCTCGGGGTGTTCGGCGGCCTCGCGGTGCTGTGGATGTTCGGCTACC
>JAYUXQ010001031.1:0-3131 GCA_043752905.1 Nannocystis sp.
GCGCTCGCGGCCGAGGGGCTCGCGGGCAAGGTCGACCTGGTCTACATCGATCCGCCGTTTATGGCCGGCGGCGACCGGGAAGCGGTGCAGGGCAGCCCGATGGCCTACCGCGACACCTGGCCCGGCGGCCTCGACGGCTATCTCGACATGGTGCGCGCGCGCCTGCTGGCGATCCGGCCGTTATTGGCTCCGACCGGGAACTTGTTCGTGCACCTCGACTGGCACGCGGTCCACTACGTCAAGGTGCTGTGCGACGAGCTGCTCGGCGCCGCTAATTTTCGCAACGAGATCGTGTGGCGCCGGGCCAACGCGCACAGCGACCCCGCGCGCTTCGGCGTGATCACCGACGCGATCCTGTTCTACGGCGCGTCGTCGCGGGCGTACTGGGCCGATGTGCACACGCCCCACGAGCCGCGCTACATCGCCAGTCACTGGCGCCGCAGCGACGCCCGCGGCCGCTACCGCCTGGTCCCGCTCGACGCGCCGCGCCACGGCGACGGCGGCAACCTGGTGTATCCGTGGCGCGGCAAGCTCCCCGCCCCGACGCGCACGTGGGCGGTCGGACCCGCCGCGATGGAGGCGCTCGAGCGCGACGGCATGATCGTGTACACGGCCAGCGGCACGCCGACGCGCAAGCGCTACCTCGCCGACTCGCCCGGCCTGCGCGCGCAGAACCTGTGGGACGACATCCCGCCCGTGAACCCGATGGCGAGCGAGCGCCTCGGGTATCCGACGCAGAAGCCGGTCGCGCTGCTCGAGCGCATCATCGCCGCAGCCTGTCCCGCGGACGGCCTGGTGCTCGACGCGTTCGCGGGATCAGGCACCACGCTCGAGGCGGCGGAGCGGCTCGGTCGGCGCTGGATCGGCATCGACAGTAATCCGGCCGCGGTCCAGCTCGCGCGCCGTCGATTGCTCGCGCTCGCGGGGCGGCCCGGGCGTGTGGCCGGGAAGGTGGCGTATCGTGAGTGCGAGCGCTGTCGTCAGATCTCGCTGCACACGCGGAGCACCCGCGCGCCGGCGATCGTGCCGCGCGCCTTCACGGTCGAACGCGTCGGCGTGCCGGCGCCCGTGCGAATGTTGGCGCTCGCGGATGGAAGCGAGCTGCATGCCTCTGTCGAGGCCGATGGACGCCAGGTCCGGGTGCAGCTACATGGACCGCTCGCGTCCGTCGCCGCGTGGTCGATCGACTGGGAGCACGCGGGATGCATGCACAGTACGACGCACCTGCTGCGACCGCGACGGGGAGCGATCGGGGCGCTCGCGGAGCACGAGTATGCCGGGGACGGGCCGCGGACGATCGCGGTGCAGGTGGTCGATGATGCGGGGGGCATCGCTCGCGGTGTATTCCCGATCTCCTGACATCGACGTTAGCGAGCCCGGGGCTGCGCGGGGGTCCGCGCAGGGGAACGGGTCCCCCGAGCACCCACGCGTCCCGACGCCTCGACGGGGCCTTACCTGCCCCTCCGACTGCGACCCGATCGACGCATCCTGCGGCGCCCACGGCGAGTAAGGCGCCGGTGGATCGCGCGTGACAGGCGGGCAGGCGGTGTGTCAGCTTCGCGGCCGCCTCTCCGCCATGACGATCACGCCGACGCCGACCCCCGCGACGCCCTTCGACCCCGTGCCCGTGCTGGCCCGCGAGCTGTCGCTGCCCGAGCGCGGCGTCGCTGCGGTCGTGCGCTTGCTGGCCGAGGGTGCGACGGTGCCGTTCATCGCCCGGTATCGCAAGGAGCAGACGGGCGGGCTCGACGAGGTCCAGATCCGTGCGATCGAGGAGCGGCGGATCTACGTGCTCGAGCTCGAGGAGCGGCGCGCGGCGATCCTCGCTTCGATCACGGAGCAGGGCGCGCTGACCGACGCGCTCAGGGCCCGCATCATGGCGTGCGAGACCAAGGCTGCGCTCGAGGACCTGTATCTGCCGTTCAAGCCCAAGCGGCGCACGCGGGCGATGATCGCCCGCGAGCGCGGGCTGCTGCCGCTCGCGGAGCGCATCCTGGCCCAGCCTGCGTCGGGTGATCCGGCGGCCGAGGCGGCTGCGTTCGTCGATGTCGCGAAGGATGTGCCCGACGTCAAGGCTGCGCTCGCGGGAGCGCGGGACATCGTCGCCGAGCGCGTCGCCGAGGACGCCGAGCTGCGCACGCTGGTGCGCGAGGCCTGCCTCCACGAGGGCACGGTGCACAGCGTCGTGCTCGCGGACAAGCTCGGGCAGCCGACCAAGTTCGAGCTGTATTATGACTTCGAGGAGGCGATCGCCGCGATCCCGTCGCATCGGTTCCTGGCGGTGCGACGCGGCGAGCAGGAGGGCGTGCTGCGCGTCAAGATCGGGCTGCCGCCGGAGGCCGTCACGCCGCGCCTCGAGGGCAAGGTCGAGCTCGATCCGACCTCGCCTTTCGCCGGTGAGCTGGCCGCGGCGGTGCGCGACGGCTACGTGCGCCTGCTGGCCCCGAGCATCGAGACCGACCTGCGCATCGAGCTCAAGATGAAGGCCGACCGCGACGCCGTCGAGGTGTTCGCCCAGAACCTGCGCCAGCTGTTGCTGGCAGCCCCGCTGGGCGGCAAGTCGGTGATCGGCGTCGACCCCGGGCTGCGCAGCGGTTGCAAGTGCGTCGCGCTCGACGCGACCGGCGGCTATCACGACACCGTGACGATCTTCCCGGGGCAGGGCGCCGGATCGGACGCCCGCGCGCGCCACGACCTGCTGGCGTTCGTGCGCAAGCACGGGCCCGACGCGATCGCGGTCGGCAACGGGACCGGCGGGCGCGAGGCCGAGGCGCTGGTGCGCGAGGTCCTCGCCGAGGCTGGCCTTTCGGACATCCTCGTCGTCGCGGTCAACGAGGCCGGCGCGAGCGTGTACTCGGCCTCGGACGTCGCGCGCGAGGAGTTCCCCGAGCTCGACCTGACGCTGCGCGGCGCCATCTCGATCGGGCGGCGGCTGCAGGACCCGCTCGCCGAACTGGTGAAGATCGACCCGAAGGCGATCGGCGTCGGCCAGTATCAGCATGACGTGTATCAGCCGCTGCTGGCCCGCAAGCTCGACCAGGTGGTCGAGAGCTGCGTCAACCACGTCGGCGTCGACCTCAACACCGCGAGCGCGCCGCTGCTGGCCCGCGTCGCCGGGCTGCGCGCGGGGG
>JAYUXQ010001032.1:0-3130 GCA_043752905.1 Nannocystis sp.
TACCTGGGCGTCCTGCGATACGCCGGAGCCGTCGGGCGACGAGCGCCCCGGCCATGCCGGCGGACGCAGGTGAGAGCCACCCGGCCAGGGCTGGACACGACCGCCTGAGCAGCTCTGCGACCGGGTCGGACATCGCCTCTTGGGCGAAGTCTACACGGTCTGGCCGGCCGCGCTGGTGTGCTCGCTGGCACGCGCTGCCCTGCCGCTGGCGGTCGAGCCCGCGGCCGACGCTCCGCTCGCAGAGGTGCTCGCGGCGATGCGCCGGCGACCTCGCGCCGGGGTCGCTGGCGGCCTCGCTGATGGGCATCGCGGCCCGCGTGGTCGCAGCGCTGGGGCCGTCGCCGGCGGATCCGCGATTGATCGTCGTCGGCGCGCCGCCCGGCCGGCATGCGGCTCGTCCTGCGCAGAATTATTCGCCTCGGCATCCGTGATCGCTGGTCGCGGCATGGCGATGGAGGTCATCGCCGGACCGCGAACGCGTCCATGTCACTGCGGTGGGGGTGGCGAGCCGGTGGAGCGGCGGGTTATCACAGTGCCGCCGAACAGGCCGACGAGATCGAGGATCTCGTCGCCGTCGATGTCGGCGGCCCGAAGCTGCAAGGACCCCAGGAACACCGAGAGTCGCTGGAAGTAGTTCCCGGCGGGCGAGCGCAGGCTGATCCTGAGCCGGCTGTCATTCGCGTCGACGAGATCGGTGGTTCCGTCGGCGTCGAAGTCGGCGAGCAGCAGGCCGCGGTTAGCCGATTCCGTGATCAGCGTCTGCCGCGGCGTCGGCTCGCGGTCGGCGAAGCCGATGCGCACCACCCCCCGCTCGGTGCCGACGACCAGCTCGGCCGCGCCGTCGCCGTCGAGGTCGGCGCTGGCCAGGCTCGTCCGCGCGGACACGGGGATCGGGACGGTCGTGACGGAGGGAGCGCGCCCGCGATCGCCCCATGTGACGGCCACCCCCTCGAGGGCTCCGTGGAGTACAGCGATATCCTCGTATCCGTCGCCGTCGAGGTCGGCGATCGTCATCGTCGACTCGTCATCGATCCACGGGCCGGACCACAGCAACACGTCGGCGCCAGTGATGAAGCCGCCGTCCTCTCCGCGCGGGAGGGCGATTACACCCAGCTCGTCGGTGATACGACCCAGGAGGATCACGTCGCTGCGCTCGCTGGCTCGGCCCTGCACGCCGACACCCCGCACGTCGTACCCGAGCGCCGCCTGGGTCGTGAAGAGCTTTTGCAGGGCGCCATCGTCGTGGGTCCAGATCTGCGTGACCCCGTGGGTCCAGGCGATGACGACCTCGTCCCCGGGCCGGTCATCGAGCGGCGCGACCGCGATCTCTGCCGTCTGGAACAGCTCGCCCGCTTGCCATGTCGCGCGGCCCGGCTCGCCGTCCGCCTTGCCCCACAGGACCGCCGTGCTGCCGACCGGACCCGGTGATGGAACATCGGCGACGACGATATCGGCGGTCCCGTCGGCGTCGATGTCCCCGGTGACGAGGCGCGTCAGGAAGCCCGGGCCGCCCTCGAAGCCGGCGGTGGACGTGAGCGCCGGGGCGAAGTCCGGACGCAGCAACGAGTACCCGCGGTCGCTCGCTATCGCGGCGCTCGCTCGCCCGTCTTGCGGGTCGACGTGGAGCGCGCAGCGAGTGACATATCGATTATTCGGCGCCTGCGGCCGCAGCTCGCCGTCGGCGGTCAGGAGGACGATCCCGAGGCCGCCGGACGAGCAGGTGACGAGGTCGAGCGGCCCCTCGCCGTCGATGTCCGCGAGCGCGAGCGCGTCGGGGTCGTCGAACCCGGGATCTTCGTGGATCTGCGGCGCGGGCGGGTCGTCGGCGCCGATGTCGAGCAGGCGGACGACCGCGCCCGAGGCCACGAGTACCGCGTCGACGCGATCGTCGAGGTCGATGTCTCCCACCACGAGCGCCGGACTCCGCAGCGGTCGGTCGGGCGCGGTCGTGGTGTGCACATTCGCCAGCGAGCGCGTGCGCGACGGACCCCAGCCGTCCGCGAGGCGCGGGACGATCACCAGCGAGGAGGACTGGTCGTCGTTCATGGTCAGGACGACGAGGTCCTCGTCGCCGTCGCCCTCGAGGTCGGCCGAGGTCAGCGTGCGCGCTGTCGCGGTCGCGAGCGGCCGGGTCTGTTCGAGCAGGCTGCCCGCGGCGTCGAAGCGCAGCACGTCGATGCCGGGCATATCGAGGCTGGCGATCGCCACGGCCGCGGCCTCGTCGGGCGCCAAGGTCAACGCGGCCATGAGCCCGGGTGTGTGATCGAGCTGCACGGGCGCTCCTGCGGCCATGACCGTCCCGTCACCGACCCCGACCGCCACGTACACCGACGACGTGTCATCGCCGATCACGAGGTCGGGCACGCCGTCGCCGGTGACGTCGACGGCGATGAACGACGCGATATGCTCCGTCGACTTGAGCAGCACCTGTGGGTCGTCCCACGATTTATCCGACAGCTGGCGCCGGAGCACGACGCGGTTCTCGACCGACAGCAGCTCGAGCTCGCCGTCCGCGTCGAGGTCCGCGAGCACGGGCGACTCATTGCCCGGGCCGCCGTGCCGCAGCTCGGTGAACACATACGAGGATGCGAGCGAGTGGCGGCTCCCGTACCCCCACCCGCGGAGCAGCGGTGAGCCGGCGTCCATATCCAGGGAGTACGCATAGGAGGGCCCGCCCGCGACGACCCGACCGGCCACGAGGTCCGCGTCGTCGAGCTGGCTGGCCAGTAAAATGAAGCGATCGAGGGTGATCAGCCAGCGCCGGCCCTGCTCGTCGCGGTGGGCCCCGAAGCCCTCGCTCGCCCGCTCCTGCACGACCAGGCCGCGCGGTGGGGCCAGACCGCCGACGCCGTCGCCCGCATGGAACCATATCTCGGGGCCCTTGCCATGTGTGAGGACGTCGAGCTGGTGATCGCCGTCGAGGTCATACAACTGTAGATATTCGGGCGAGAGTCCGGTCGAGATCCGCCGCGGGGCCGCGAAGCCGGCGCCGTCGGCGAGCAGGACGTGGATCGCCGCATCGTCCCGGTCGGCGGTCACGATGTCGAGGTGGCCGTCGCCATCGAGGTCACCCGCCTCGACCGCGCCGAGCTCGTGACCGACCGCGATCGGCAAGATACGCGTCAGGCCA
>JAYUXQ010001033.1:0-7716 GCA_043752905.1 Nannocystis sp.
CACGGGGTAGCGACCGAGCGGGCGGCGGCCGAGATCGGAGTGGCGGTGGCCGACTTGGACTCATGGGTCCGGGAGGTGGCCTCGGAGGCACCGCTGTTCGTGCCGGTACACGTGGAGGATGCGGTCTCTGACCAGGGTGGCCTTGTGGTCGTGCGCGGGCTGCGGGGACTTCGAGCTCGGCTTCGTGCGGACCTGTTGCCGCAGCTGCGGCGACGAGCTGCGGGTACCCTTCTCCTGCAAATCGCGCGGCACTCACACTCGCCCCCGAATTCCCGCTTTGAACCGCTTGAGCGCGATGACCCGCATGGAGCTCGACCCGGAGAAGCAGCGCGCCGGCATCCTACGCGTTCGAGAACCTCGACCCGATGGGCCGCTGGCGCCCGAGCGAGTTCGGCGAGCTGATCGACGCCTCGGGCTGGCTCGCCGGCGTGGAGGGTGAGCCCACCTTCAGCAACGCGACCGAGCTCGCCAACATCCTCGCCGACAGCGACGAGGTCCGGCGCTGCGTGGCGACCCACTGGCTGCGCTACGCGCTGCAGCGCAAAGAGATCGCGGTCGACGCCGATACGCTCGCGGAGATCAATCAGAAATTCGAGGACACCGGCTACGACATCCGCGAGCTGATCCTCGCGGTCGCGCTGTCGCCGGCGTTTCGCAGCCGCACCCCGTCCGAGGGAGAGGAGCTGGCCCCATGACCCTGATCCAAACTTCGAAGACCCGCCTCTCGCGTCGTAACCTGCTCGCCGGCCTCGGCGCCAGCGGCATGCTGCTGCCGCTGCTCAACGCGCAGACGACCCACGCCGGCCCGATGGGCGACGGCTGGCCCAAGCGCCTGACGACCTGCACTCGTACATCTCGTTTAGCGAGCCGACGGTCCCCTCGGTGCCCGAGGGTAGCCCGTACAAGCTGTTCGAGACGCTGTTCGCCAGCGGCATGCTCGACGCGCTCGACCTCAAGGAGCTGCGCGGGCGGCGGGCCAGCATCCTCGACTTCGTCGGCAAGGACCTCGAGCGCTTCGGCGGTCGCCTCGGCACGGAGGACCGCATCAAGGTCGAGGCCCACCTCGCGGCGATCCGCGCGATCGAGCAGCAGAACAGCGGCGACAGCGGCGCGAGCTGCATGCCCCCGAACATGGTCGCCGACCTCGACCCCGGCAAGTGGGAGAACGCGCCCGACCTGTTTCGCATGCAGATGGACATGATGGTCGCCGCGCTCGCCTGCGACCAGACCCGCGTGATCACCTTTCACATGGTCTCGCAGGGCGACGGCGGCCGCTGGAGCTGGATGGGCCCGGAGTTTCAGGAGCCCGGCGACACCTACCCGCACCGCAGCCACCACGACGTCACCCACCACGAGAACGACGACGACGCGCACAGCCAGCGCAAGACGCTCGCCGAGCAGTGGTACATGCAACAGCTCGCGTACCTGATCGGCCGCCTCAAGGCGGTGCCCGAGGGCACCGGCACGCTGCTCGACCACACCGCGGTGATGTACATCAATCCGATGGGCTCGGGCTCCGGCCACCACACCAACAGCAACCCGATCGTCATCGCCGGCAGCTGCGGCGGAGACCTCAAGACCGGCCAGGGCCGCGATTACACGCTCAAGCCGATCCCCCACAACGGCGTGCTGGTCGCCCTCGCCAACGCGATGGGCGTGCCAACCGAGACCTTCGGCGACCCGCGCTACGGCGGCGAGCTGACCGACATCGTGGTCTGACCACGACGCGCGCGGGTCAGGACCGCTGACCCGCGCCTGAACCGGCGCGCTCGGCCTCGGGGGCGCGCGTGTCGAAGTCACGCGGCCCCGCGAGCTGGCGGGTCAGCAGCGGCTCGATGCCCTCGCCGCTGAGGAACGCGCGGGCAAATCCCCGCACGTCGTCGACCGTATATTCGAGGATCCCCGCCTCACGCAGCGCCGCGACCCGGCGATCCTCGCGAAACGAGACCTTGCCGTCGAGGATGAAGCCGAGCACCAGCACAAGCACGCAGACCCGGCGCAGCTCGGGGTCCGCCGCGCGCAGCCGCTGGAAGAAGTCTTCCGGCAGATGCGGGGTCGTCTTGACGGTGATCGCATAACGCTCGACCAAAACCTTGGTCAGCGCATAATGATTCTGATGAAAGTCGCGCTTGCTGACGGCGATGAATTGACAGGTCGCGTGGAGCAGCTCGCGGGGGTCGTCGCCGGCGAACTTTTGCGGCAACCGGCGGGTCAGCTCCTCGATCAGGCGCCGCCCCATGATGATGACCCGGGCCTCGCGCAGGACCACGTGCGTGCTGTAGGCATTGATCGCCATGTAGATCGGCATGCCGATGAAGTCGAGCACCTCGCGGACCGCGAGGCGGCCGAGCAGGCGCTGGACCACGTAGCTCAGGAGCTTGGTGCCGAGCCAGCCCTTGAGCTTGAGCACGAGGTTGAACACGAATAGCGCGCCGCGGTTGACCCCGAGGAAGGGGTCGATGCCGTAGCGCAGCAGCCCGCGGTGCTCGTTCCCGAGGCCGATCCCGATGACCTCCGCGGCGACGAGGCTCTTGTTGTGTGGGCCCATCAACCCGGTCGCGACCGCGATCTCGTGCACCCCCCAGAGGTTGAGCAGCACCAGCAGGTAGATCTCGAGCACCATCAATACGATGCCCCACAGCAGCTCGGCCCACGGCAGCACGACCGCGCCGACGAACGGCAGGCTCACCGGCACCGACGGGAACATCGCGGGCGCGCCATAGACCGGCAGGAAGTACGCGAGGAAGCCGGCGACGCTGAGCCCGGCCGACAGCAGCAGCGCCTGGCGATGCCGGCGACGGATCAGCCGCACCTCGGCCGCATTGAGGATATGCAGGTCGCCGTCGTTGGCGAGCGGCTGCACCGGCAGGCGCGCGAAGAAGTGGTTATAGAGGCGTTGCATTGCTCGCCAGCGCCGCGGTCATACCACCGGGCCCGCCCGCGGTCGAGCCGCCGCGGCCCGTTCGCTCCCGCGCCGCGCCGGCAGCCCCCGCCGTCGCGGCCGCCCTCAAAGCGGGATCGAGCAGACGCCGACGTTCATGAACTCTGGCGGCGCCACGTCCTCGTGGAACGGGACGCAGCTCTGGCCGGCGCCGGGGCACGCGGCGTTCGGGGCGGAGAGGTCGCAAAAGGGCAAGCAGCAGCCGCCGACATTGGGGTCACACTCGGTCGCTGCCGCGGGGTTGAGGCACAACAGGCCCGCGTCGCACGCGTTCATGAACTCGCAGGGATCGAAGGTCTGACCCTCCTCGCCCGATGCGTCGAGCACAAACTGGAAAGTCTCCCCGATCGGGATGCACAGGTCGTCGCCAGCGCAGCCCTGCATCAGCGGGTCGCACACCGGCAGGCACAGGTTGAGCACGCCATCGTTGGAGATCGCGCAGTGGACCTCGGCCTCGTTCGAGCACATCGGTGAATCCGCGGTACCGGTGCACAGCTCGACGCAGGTGCCGATGAGGGTCTCCTTGTCGACGTCCCAGCACATCGCGCCCTTGCGGCAGTCGTCGGCCCCGTTGAGGCCGTCCTCGGCGACACAGGCCTCGCCCGGCGCACCGTCCCCGGTGACCGGGGTGCAGGTCGTCGTGTTCCACGAGCCGCCGCCGTCCCCGGCCTTCGCGGCGCACTTCGTGCCCCCGGGACAGTCCTGCTTGAACACATCGCAGAGGGTGCAACGCCACTCGAGCCCGTCACCGGGACCGCCGACGTTCAACCCGCAGGTGTCCGGCGAAATCTCATCCGGACAGAGAAAGCCGCAGGTGTCCTCGGTGGTGCCGGAGGTCACCCCCGTGCTCGTGTTCATGACCGGCACGGTGGTCTCGACCGGTCCCTCGCTCGTCGACCCCGACGACGTCGTGGCGCCGCTCGTCCCGGTGGTCGGCGGGGCGTCGCCAGTCGGCGGCGCCCCGGTCGACGGCTCCCCGCTGGTCGTCGCCGGCTCCTCGCCCGGCGCGACCGGGCCGCACGCGGCCACAGCGATAGACAGGGAGAACATGGTCGTGGTGACACGATTCGCGGCGAACCTGGCGCAGATACGCATGGTTCATGCGTACACCCGCAAATGCAGAACAAGCCAGCGCTCTTTCGCGTGGGCTCGCCCGCGAGCGGCCCGCGCGCCTTTTCCGGCCGAGCACGCGGCGCCAGCAAAGCGCCACGCCACGGTGTTCCACGCGGTCGCCCCCAGGCGGTGTTTCGCCGCCCCGGTGCTACCCAGCCCCACGCGGGGCGCCGCTCCCCCGTCCGCTGTCACGATCCACCACCCGATAAACTCGGGTCCGTCGCCCCTGTGCGCGTCGGTTTGCGATATCAAGGCATGGTGAAGTCGCTTCGCTCTCGACGCCTCGGCGCCGGACCGGATCCGACGGGCGAGGAGGTCGACGGCATGCGGACATATCTTTCGAATATCTGCACTCTCCTGGTCGCGGGGCTCGCCGCGACGGGCGGGTGTTACAACGGGTCGAGCGGCGGCCAGACCGGCGACAGCGCGGCCACCGAGGCCGGCGGCACGCCGGCCGACACCGGCCAGCAGCCGACCGGCTCCGACTCCGGTGACACCGACCAGCCGACGGGCGAGCCAGCCGACGGCGAGCCGCTCGTCTACAGCGGCCTGCGGCGCTTGACCGCCGACGAGTACAACCTGACCGTGCGCGACCTGCTCGGCCTCGACGCTGCCAGCCAGGCGCTGCTGCCCAACGACCCGCTGAGCCCCTTCGACAACGACTACCGCGATCAGACCGCCTCGCAGGCCCTGATCGATAGCGCCGATCTGCTGGCGGCCGACCTCGCGACCGAGGCGCTCGTCGATCCGGTCGCCCGCACCACGCTCGTCGGCTGCACGCCGGCCGGGCCGGACGACGCGGTTTGCTTCGACCAGTTCATCGCCGGCTTCGGCCGTCGCGCGCTGCGGCGCACCCTCGAGCCGGCGGACATCGAGCGCTTCGCGGTGTTCCTCGACCACTCGACCGAGGCCGGCGATTTTTACGTCGGCGTCGAGTCGGCGCTGCGCGCGTTTTTGCAGCACCCCGAGTTCCTGTATCGCGTCGAGATCGGCGAGCCGGTCGCCGACGATCCGGGCGTATATCGCCTCGGCAGCCGCGAGATCGCGGCCCGCCTGTCCTACTTCCTCTGGGGCAGCACGCCGCCCGACTGGCTGCTCGACCAGGCCGAGGGCGCCGGCCTCGACACGCCGGAGAAGATCCGCGCCGCCGCGCAGGAGCTGCTCGCCGACCCGCGGGCGCGCGCCCGCATCGCCCGCTTCCACGCGCTGTGGATGGGCTACAACAACCTCCCACACGGGGCCGAGCTCGCCGACGCGATGAAGGCCGAGACCCAGGCCCTGATCGATCGCGTGCTGTTCGACAAGAGAGGTCCGTGGCAGGACCTGCTGCGCAGTGACCAGACCTTCGTGTCCGACCTCCTCGCCGGCCACTACGGCCTGCCGCTGCCCGGCGGCGACGGGCCGAGCTGGGTCGACTACGGCGACAGCGGCCGGCGCGGTCTACTGTCCCACGGCAGCTTCCTCTCGGTCGGCGCCAAGTTCACGGACACCAGCCCGACCCAGCGCGGCCTGCTGATCCGCACGCGCCTGTTTTGTCAGGACATCGAGCTGCCGGACGACATCGACGTCGACGTCGACAACCCCCCGGGCGACCCCAACGCCTGCAAGCCGCAGCGCTACTCGGAGCACGCCTCGGGTGCGTGCGCCAACTGCCACAGCCTCATGGACCCGATCGGCTTCGGCCTCGAAAATTACGACATGGCCGGGCGCTTCCGCGAGTTCGAGCCCGACCGCCCCGACTGTCCGATCTCGGGCGAGGGCGAACTGCTCGGCGTCGGCAAGTTCAGCGGCCCGGCCGAGCTCGGCGAGCTGATGCTCGGCGTGCCCGACCTCAATCATTGTGTGCTCACCCAGCTGTACCGCTTTGCCATGGGCCGCTACGAGCTGCACGAGCAGGACAGGCTCGCGGTCCAGCGCCTGGTCCAGGGCGTGCCCGTCGGCGGCGACCTGCCCTTCGAGGCGACGCTGCTCGACTTCATCGACACCCCCGCCTTCCGGCACCGCCGCGAGGAGCCCGAGGACATCTGAGGAGGACGCCATGCCGATCACGCTCCCGAGACGAACCATTCTGCGTGGACTGGGCGGAGTCAGCCTCGCCCTGCCCTTCCTCGAGATCATGCAACCCCGGCGGGCCACGGCCGCGCCCGGGGACACCCCGAAGCGATATCTCTACAGTTTCGCCGGCAGCTCGCTCGGCATGGACGCGACCCCCAACATGGTCGCGCCCAAGCAGGAGGGCCCCGCCTACGACATCACGCGCGGGCTCCAGCCGATCGCCGACCTCGGCGTGCAGTCGCACGTATCGGTGGTCTCCGGCCTGAAGATCCCGTGGGGCACGCTCGACACCGCGCCGGCCGGTGGCCGCATCATTCGCTTCCACGCGACCTCGCTGTGCCCGCTCGTCTGCGGCATGCGCTCCGACCCCGGCACCGAGGCCGCGACCGGCCAGACCTCCGACTGGACCGTTTCGCAGACGATCAGCGCGCCGGGTCAGTCGATCATGAACTTTCGCGTGCAGCCCCGCTTTTACCGCGGCGGCAATGAATCCACCTCGGCGCGCGGCCGGATCTCCGCGCGCATGGTCGACGGCACGCTGCAACACGAGGAGCCGAACTTCAGCCCGCGATCGGCCTGGAACTCGCTGTTCGCCAACTTCATCCCGACCGACCCCGCCGAGAAGCTCAAGGCCGAGTTCCTGCTGCGCCGCCGCAAGAGCGTCGTCGACCTCGTGCGCGGCGACACCGAGCGCCTGGTCGCAAAGCTCGGCGGCGCCGACCGACAGCGCATGCAGCGTCACCTCGACGAGCTGCGCGGGCTCGAGCTGCGCCTGCAGGCGATCGAGCCGCCCGGCGACGGCGCGTGCATACAACCCGCCGACCCCGGCGACGACCCACCCGAGGGCGGCGCGATCGACAACGGCGACACCAATGGTTACGCCAACAACGGCGCGTGGAGCAACGAGGAGCTGCGCGCCGAGGTGTTTACGGATCTCATCTACATGGCCTTCACCTGCGACCTCTCGCGCGTCGCCTCGCTGATGTACACGTGGTCGCAGTGCTTCATGAACCTCAACCCGGTGCTCGACTACCCGAGCGACCTGCACGAGCTCGGCCACTTCTCGGTCGGCGGCGGTGAGGTCGGCACCGGCGCGGTCGCCGACGGCGTCGCGTGGCACGTCAAGCACTTCGCCAGGTTGACGAAGCTGCTCGCCGACACCCCCGACATCGACGGCACGACGGTGCTCGACAACACCGCGATGGTGCTCGCCTGCGAGGGCGGCCACGGCTACGACCCCGAGGGCGACAAGCCCGACTCCGCGCACTCGACCGAGAACATGGTCGTCGTGATCGCAGGCCACGCCGGTGGGCTCAACAAGAGCGGCGGCCGCCACGTGGTCGGCACCGACCGCCACCCGGTCGAGGTCGTCAACACGGCGATGCACGCGGTCGGCGTCGCCGGCGACCTCGGCGAGGTCACCGGCGAGTTCTCCGAGCTGTTCACATAGCCGGCGGCGCCTGAAACCCGCCCGCGCGGTACGTGAGCACCAGCGTGTCACGATGTCCGCGGGCGTCGTCGGCGAGCGGCTGGATCGGCGTGCTCTCGTGGATGACGCGGGTGTCGTCGAGCAGCAGCGCCGTCCACGGCGTCGCCAGCGAGAAGCG
>JAYUXQ010001034.1:0-7707 GCA_043752905.1 Nannocystis sp.
GCGCCCCAGGGCCCCGTCGAGGTCTCCTGGTGCGCCGACGCCAGCTTCTCGGACCTGCAGCGCCAGACCCATCGCTTCGCGGACATCACCAGGCCGGGCGACCCCGAAGGCTTCATTCACATCCCCTTGCAGCCGGTGGTCGGATCCACCATGCGGCACCTGGACGGCGCGTCACTGGCGGACCTCGGCATCACGGTGTCGACCGGACCCGTCGTCGACTTCCGCCTGAAAGAGCACCTGCGACAGGCGCCCGGCCACGACACCGCGCCGCTGCTGTACCCCCAGCACTTCGTCACCGGCGCCCTGCGATATCCGGGCACCGGCAAGAAGCCCAGCGCCATCGTGGTGAACGACGATACCCGGCGCTGGTTGTTGCCCAACAGCTGGTACGTCATCACCAAGCGCTTCACCTCCAAGGAGGAGCGCAAGCGCGTCGCTGCGCACGTCATCGACCCCGCCGTGTTGCCGGGCAAGTGGCTCGGGCTCGAGAATCACGTCAACGTCTTCCATCGCGGCAAGAACGGCCTCGATCCCGATCTCGCCCGCGGCCTGGCTTTGTTCCTCAACTCCACGCACGTCGACGAGGTCTTTCGCGCCTTCAGCGGACACACCCAGGTCAACGCGACCGACCTTCGCAACATCCGCTATCCTACCCGTGAGACCTTGCTGCGCTTCGGTCGCTGGGCGCGCGCACGCAGCGAGCTCAGCCAGGAAGAGATCGACGCGCAGGTCGAGGAGCAGTGCATCTGAGCCCGGGAGCCCACAATGAGCTCGCCAGAGCCATCTTGGACCAGTTTCTGCCGCGCTGGCTGCCAGGAGGCGCGGCCATCTATGTCGGGGACACGGGAGGCAAATGGGGGCACTTTGACCGCGACGCGCTGTCGAAGCTCGGCGTGACATTGGAGGACCATGGAAAGATCCCGGATGTCGTCCTGTACGACAGGCGACGCAACTGGCTCGTGCTCGTCGAGTGCGTGACCAGTCACGGGCCGGTCAACGGCAAGCGCCACGACGAGCTCCAGGATCTGTTTCGCAACGCGACGGCCGGCCTCGTGTATGTAACGGCATTTCCGACGCGCAAGCTCATGGCCAAATATCTCACCGAGATCGCCTGGGAGACCGAGGTCTGGTGCGCCGAGGCCCCATCGCACCTGATCCACTTAGACGGCGAGCGGTTTCTCGCTGGACGGAACATATGTCTACATCAACGGCGCGGGCGAACGGTTGTTGGCGGCGCACACGGTGCCGCCGCCGTCGTCGCCAGCCCTCGAGTCGCATCACCTCCGCCGGGATCTTGAGCCGGTCGCTTATGGTGAAGACGCTTGAGCCCGAGCGAACAGCGCGCTGCGGGCGGCGGCCGAGATCGCCACGACGCCCGGGTGTTTGAGTCGGCGCTCCGCAGAGATGGCGAAGAAGCGTTCGACGGGTCCTTCTGTGCGCCCGACCAGCTTCACGCCGTACTGCCGGACGATCTCGGGGGCGATCACGCTGGGCCCTGCGAAGGCACCGACGCCGGCCTGGCCGAAGACCTTGAGCAAGGCGCTGTCGTCGAACTCCCCGACCACTGTCGGGCGGACCTCGTGCTGATCGAACCATGCCTCGAGCTCGCGGCGAAGCGCGCTGCCCCCGGCAGGCAGCAGGAACGGGGCTTTGTCGAGGCTGCGAGGGAAGCGGCGGCGCAGGCGTGTCGCCTGGTCCGGGACGGCGAAGATCGAGATGTCGCTGTCGCCGAGCGGGTGGTTGAAAGCCTTGAACGCCGCGCCTGGCTGCAGAGGTACGTCCGAGATCACCACGTCGAGCTCGTGGCTGGCGAGCAAGGGCAGCAGACGCTCGATCCGGTCTTCGCTGCAGTGCACGTGCAAGCCGCCCGGCAGCTTGAGCGCCGGCTCGATCAGCCGGTATGCGATCAGCTTTTGCACGGCCGCGGTGACACCGACCGCCAACCGGAGAGGGCGGCCGTCCGGCCGGCTGTGCAGCGCGTCCACCATCTCTCGGCCGAGCCCGAAGATCTCGTCGGCGTAGCGGAACGCGGTGCGGCCGGCCTCGCTGAGCGCGAGGCGCCGCCGGCTGCGGTCGAACAGGGTCAGGCCCATATGCTCCTCGAGCTGACGTAGCTGGGTCGACAGCGTCGACTGCGACAGTCGGAGGCGGCGGGCGCCAGCCGCGACACCGCCCTCGCGCGCGATGGTCCAGAAGTGCAAGAGGTGGTGGTAGTTGAGCGTGTTCAAGACTTCGATTTTATCAAAGTTCTGCGCGCTTATTATCTACTTGCGGCAGAAACAAATGTCTCGCATAGCTCTCCGGGCCATGCGGCTCTCAGTCGACATCTGCGCGGGAGGGGTCACGGCTGCGGTCGTAGAGACGCGGCTGCGTCTCGTCCTGTCTCGCTTCGCCCCGTCGGTGGCCCGTGTGACGTTGCGCGCGGTCGCCTGCGGTCCGGGGCGGGTGAGACTTCACGGCGAGGTGCGCCTCGTCGCGGGCGTGGTCGTGTCGCTCACGGCCGAGGACGAGGGGAGCGAGGCGGCGATGGTGCACTTCATCGACCGGCTCGATCGGGCAGTGGCCCGCCGCTCGGCGCGCCCCGGAGGTCCTCTTGCCTAGCACCACACCTGGGCCCGCCGGGCCGTTCGGCGACCTCCTGCGCGTGCTCGAGCTGCTGGCCGAGTGCGTGGGCACCGACCTCGAGCCCGCGCACGCCTGGGATGCGTTGCTGAGTGCCGCGGCCACCGACGAAGGGCGCGATGGTTGGGTCTCCGTGGTCACGCGGGCGGCGGCGCGGATGGGGCTCAAGGCGCATGGGGTGCGACTGACGGCGGCCGAGCTGCGCGGGAGGGTCGGCCCGGCGCTGCCCGCCTTGACCCTGCTCGGCTCGCCCGAGCGCGGGCGCTGGTTGCTCGCCAAGGGGGCGCGGCGTGGGGGCGTGGAGGGCTACCTCGTCGAGGGCGGCGACGAGTCGCGGGTGCGGCTCGGTCGACGCGCGCTGCGAGCCTTGCTCGCGTCGGCGACGCCGGACGAGGCGACGACCTGGCTGCTCATCGAGCCGGCGCTGCCCTTCGACGCCCTGCATGCGCGTCGGGTGGCCGCCAGCGAGCCGACGGCGCGCGCGCTCGGCCGCCTGCGCGCGCTCATCCACCTCGAGCGCGCCGACCTGTGGGTCGTCATGGTCTATGCGGTCGGGATCGGCGCGCTCAGCCTCGTCAGCCCGATCGCCGTGCAGGCGCTGGTCAATACGGTCGCCTTCGGGTCCGTGCTGCAGCCGCTGTTCGTGCTCACGCTGGTGCTGGTCGCGGGGCTCTCGTTCGCGGCGGCGCTCAAGGCTTTCGCCGCGTTCGTCGTCGAGGTGCTGCAGCAGCGGCTGTTCGTGCGCGCGGTGTCCGACGTCGCCCGTCGCCTCCCCCGCGTCGACCTCGGAGATCCGAGGGCTGCGCACGGGCCGGAGCTCGTCAACCGCTTCTTCGACGTCGTCGTCGTCCAAACGGCCTGCGCGACGCTGCTGCTCGACGGGGTGTCGGTCGCCCTCCAGGCCGCGGTCGGCATGGTGTTGCTGGCGTTCTACCACCCGATGCTGCTGGCGTTCGACGTGGCGCTGCTGATCGCCCTGGCGGCGATCGTGCTGATCCCACTGCGCGCGGCGATCACCAGCAGTCTGCACGAATCGACGTGCAAGCACGACGCTATCGCGTGGCTCGAAGAGATCGCGCGCAGCCCGGTGCTGTTCAAGTCGGAGGCGGCGATGTGTCACGCGGTGACCCGCGCCGAGCTGCTGGCCCGGGCGTACCTGACGGCGCGGCGGGCTCACTTCGCCCGACTGGTGCGCCAGCTGATCGGCGGCCTCGGCCTGCAGGTGATCGCCAGTGCGGCGCTGCTCGGGGTCGGCGGGCTGCTCGTGCTCGAGCGCCAGCTGACGCTCGGCCAGCTGGTCGCCGCGGAGCTGGTGGTCACGGCAGTGGCGGCCAGCTTCGCCACGCTCGGTAAGCACCTGGAGAAGTTCTACGACCTGCTGTCCGCGCTCGAGAAGTTCGGCAAGCTGATCGACCTGCCCATCGAGCCGGCCGGCGGAGCGCGCGAGTTCTCGAACGGGCCCGCGCGTCTGCTGCTGCGCGGGGTGCCGGGTGGCCACGGCAACCTCGAGATCGCGGCCGGCGAGCGCGTGCTCGTGGCCGGGGGCTGCGGCGACGGCAAAAGCGGGCTGCTCGACATGTGCTTCGGCCTCCGGCGGCCCACGCAGGGTCAGGTCGAGATCGACGGCGTGGACCTCCGTATGGCCGATCTGGCGGCGTTACGCGATCAGATCGCCCTGATCCGCCCGGGCGACCTGTTTCACGCGACGATCCTCGACAACCTCCGCCTCGGCGCGCCGCAGGTGTCGCTCACGTCGCTGCGCGTGGCGCTTAGCCTCGTCGACCTCGGCGACGCGATCGCGGCGCTGCCCGCGGGCCTGGACACCCGCCTGTTGCCCACCGGGGCGCCGCTGTCGGGGGTCCAGGCCCGGCGCCTGGTGCTCGCGCGCGCGTTGGCGGCCCAGCCGCGTCTCTTGCTCATCGACGGCCTGCTCGATGGCCTGATGCTCCCGGCCGGCAAACACGAGGCGCTGCTCGAGCACATCTTCGCCGCCGATGCGCCGTGGACGGTGCTGGTCGTCAGCGAAGACCCGCGGGTGCAGGCCCGCTGCCCCCGGGTCGTCGACCTCTCCCCGTAGCATGAGGCGATATGGACACCGAGAACAGACACCCTTTCAGCGTCGAGCCGAGCGTGCTGCGTCTGACCCAGCCGACCCGGAGCGCGCGGGTGCTCGCCCGACGCCTGGTGCTCTCGACGCTCGTGCTGCTGGCGCTGTTGGCTCTGGCGCCGTGGCAGCAGTCGCTGCCAGGTCAGGGCCGGGTGATCGCCTACGCCCCGCTCGACCGGCAGCAGGCCCTCGAGGCGCCGATGGACGGCCGCGTGGTCGAATGGATGGTCGAGGAGGGCGGCCACGTCGCCGCGGGGGATCCGATCGCTCGGATCGCCGACAACGACCCCGACATCCTCGCCCGCATCGAGCGCGAGCGAAGCGCGGCGCAGGACCGGGTCGAGGCGGCCCGACGGGCGATCGACCTCAGCCAGCAGCGCATCAATGGCCTCGCGCTCGCTCAGCTCTCGGCCACCGATGGGGCCCGGATGCGCGCCGGCATGGCCGTCGACCGTGAGTTGGCGGCGCAGCAGGCGGTCGACGCCGCCCAGGCCGGCCTCAACGCCGCGATCCTCAACCTGGAGCGGACCCAGAAGCTCGCCGCGGAGGGCCTCGCTTCGACCCGCAGCCTCGAGCTCGCCGAGCTCGCCGAGCAGACGGCCCGCGCCGACCTGCTGCGGGCTCGCGCAGCCCAGGCCGCGGCGCGCGGGGAGGTCAAGGCGATGCGCGCCGACACCTCGCGGATCGGCGGCGATACGGGCGCGGCGGTCGACGCCGCCAAGGTCGCGCTGGAGACGGCACGCGGGGATCTGGCCCGCACCGAGCAAGAACTCGCGCGCATCGAGGTCCGCCAGGTGCGGCAGGGCGCGATGGTCGTGACGGCGCCGCGCGACGGCAGCGTGCTGCGACTGATCGCCCGCCAGGGTGGTGAGATGGTCAAGGCCGGCGATCCGATCGCCCAGTTCGTGCCCGACACCGAGGCCCGGGCAGTCGAGCTGTGGCTCGACGGCATCGACGCGCCGCTGGTCACCCCTGGCCGCCACGTGCGTCTACAGTTCGAGGGCTGGCCGGCGGTGCAGTTCGTCGGCTGGCCGTCCGTCGCGGTCGGCACCTTCGGCGGGGTGGTCGCCTTCGTCGACGCCACCGATGACGGCAAGGGTCACTTCCGGGTGGTCGTGCTGCCGGACCTCGGCGCTCCGCACGAGGACCAGTGGCCGGCGGCGCAGTACCTCCGGCAGGGCGTACGCGCGAATGGTTGGGTGCTGCTCGATCAGGTCCGCCTGGGCTACGAGCTGTGGCGCCAGTTCAACGGCTTCCCGCCGGTCCTCACCGGCGCCCCAATCGGCGACGCCGCGCACGGCAAGGAGACGCATCGCCTCAAGGAAGAGGAGGAGCCGTGACCCGCACCACGCTGGCGCTGACGCTCCTTTTGATATGTCTCTTTGGACATGTTCTTGAGGCCAGGGCGCAAGAGGCAGCCGCCAAAGGTGCAGTGCAACCAACCTTGACGTTGGCCGAGATCCTGGAGATCGTGGCGACGACGCACCCGCAACTGGAGGCCGCGCGCCAGCGCCAGCGGGCTGCGGACGGCGACGCGATGGCCGCGCGCGGGGGCTTCGATCCGGTGCTGCGTGCCCGCGGTCAGTACGTGCCGATCGGGGCGTTCCCGCGGGGCACCGTCGACATCGAGCTGCGCCAGCCGACGCCGTTGGGGGGTCTCAGCGTCTACGGCGGCTGGCGGGTCGGCCTCGGCAGCTTCGCCGTCTACGATCTGCGCGGCAAGACGGCCGATGGCGGCGAGGTGCGAGGTGGGGTCAGCATCCCGCTGTGGCAGGGCATGGCGATCGACCGCCGACGCGCCGACATCAGCATCGCCACGCTCGCCCAGGACGCGGCCGCGGCGGAGCTCGATGCCCGGGCGATCGAGCTCGAGCGAGCGGCAGGTCGCGCCTACTGGGCGTGGGTCGGCGCCGGCCTCCGCCTCGAGGTGCAGCGCGACCTCCTCACGCTCGCGCAGGACCGCGACGAGGCGCTGCGCAAACAGATCCTCGCGGGCGGTGTGCCGGCGGTCGAGGGTATCGACAACCGCCGGGCGATCGTCGATCGCGGCGCCCGTATCATCGCAGGCGAGCGCGCGCTGCAGCAGGCCGCGTTCGACCTGGCACGGCACCTGCGCGACGCCGACGGTGATGTCCAGGTACCGGCGCCGACGCGCCTGCCGGACGCGTTCCCTGAGCCGCGGCGCCCGGTCGCCGACATGTCCAAGCCGATGATCGGCGAGGCCTGGGCGCGCCGCCCCGACCTGCGCCGGCTGGTCCTCCAGCGCGAGGCCGCGGCCGTCGAATTGAAGCTGGCACGAAATAATCGCTCGCCAAAGATCGACCTCGACGCATACGCGGCCAAGGACATCGGCGCCGTCGACCCGGCCTACGCGTACCTGCGACCGGCAGAGTTCGTCGCCGCCGTGAGCATCGAGCTCCCGCTCGCGCTGCGCGGCGCGCGGGGCAAGCTCCGCCGCGCCGAGGCCGAGCTCGCGCGCATCGACGCCGAGTTACGCATGGCCCGTGATGTGGTCGCGCTCGAGCTCCGCGACGCGCACTCGGCACTGGTGGCCGCGAACGCCCGCGTCGCCCTGGCCCGGGAGCAACTCTCGGCGGCCCATGAGCTCGAGCTGGCCGAACGCAGCCGGTTTCGCCTCGGCGACAGCACGCTGTTGCTCGTCAACCTGCGTGAGCAGGCCGCGACCGACGCGGCCTTGCAGGAGCTCGAGGCGCTTGGCGAGTATCACCGGGCCCAGGTCGATCTACGCGCCGCAGCAGGGCTGTTTAGACCCTAGAGAAACGGGCCACCATGACGGCCGTTCTCACCGTCCGGCGCCCTTCTCGAGATCGATGTGTATGAGGTTATATGAACATGCTATTTGCATAGCCCTTGCGTGTGCATGCTTCGCCCTCGCCTGCGGCGACGTATCTGGCCCCGGCGTGACACTTGCCACACCCGCGTCCCCGGCGCCCCTCGCCCCAAAAGCCAGCCCGACA
>JAYUXQ010001035.1:0-3117 GCA_043752905.1 Nannocystis sp.
GCGCGGGCGTTTGGGTTGCCCATCGGCGATGAGCGGCCAGACTTGCGGCCATGTCACGCCTGACCGTGGTGTCGAACCGTCTGCCCGTGACCGTGAGCCCGGCGCACGGGACCGCAGTGGTGACGCCCAGCATGGGCGGGCTGGCGACGGGGCTCAAGGGGCCGTTCGAGCGCTCGCAGGGGCTGTGGATCGGGTGGCCGGGAGATCTCTCGGGGCTCGGGGAGGAGGAGCAGGCGGGGGCGCTGCGCGAACTGGCGAAGCTGCGCACGGTGCCGGTGTTGCGCGGTTAAGAAGTTTCAGGCAGGAATTTTGGCGGCGGGCCGAGGAGAGCCCGAGCTGCACGCAGGCGGCCAGCGCGGGGTCAAGGTCGATGTCGTCGTCCTGGGCGACGGCGGCGGTGGCCTCGTGGACCTGCGCGAGCACGGTCGTCATCCGTTCGGAGGTCGGCGGGGAGGCGGGCAGGAAGCGCACTTTGGCGCTATGCTCGTCGAAAGCTCCGTCGGTGACAAGACAATGAAGGTGGACATAGCAACTCGCTGCTGCTCTCGGATGTCCGCAGCGCGATGTCCAACAGCGACGGTCAACTGTTCGTGATCGCCGGGGCCGACGCGGCCATGGGCAACGTCGTGGTCCAGTCGCAGGTCGGCGGCGACCAGACCAAGCTCGGCAACCCGGTCGACATCGCCTTCGATGGCGTCAACCTGTACGTCGCCGAGAAGGCCAACTCGAAGGTCCTGCGCTACGACGCGGTGCTCGCGCTCGCGGGCACCAACAACCTCGCCGCGGCCGCGATGATCGACGTGGCCAACGCGGAGTCCGTGCCGCTCGCGTTCACTGTGCCGTGAACGTGGTGCGGTGAATCGGTGCCCGTCCCTGTGAGGGGGCGGGCGCTCTCAATTGCGGCTCACTTGCAGGGCATGGTGGTCGCAGGGGCCTCGCAGGGCTGCCAGTCCGGGGGCAGACAGGTGCTCGGGAACAGGTGCGGCTCGGTGGGATCGGCATCGGGGGCGCAGCCGATGGTCTCGGCCTCGCCGCACGCACCGGCCGCGATGCACCCGAGGAACATCGTCTTGCCGACGCACATCTTGTCGAGGTTGAGCTTGCCGCCCTCGACCGCCTGACAGGCCGCGTTCGCCTGGCACTCCATCGCCCCGAGCAGGGCGCACTCGCCCGGCTCGGCGGTGGTCGCATCGGTGGTCGAGGCGGTGGTCGCATCGGTGGTGGTGGTGTCGACGGGTTCGGTGGTGGCCCCGGTGGTCGACCCGGTGGTCGACCCGGTGGTCGTCGGGGTGGTGTCGCCGCTGTTCGAACCCGCGGTCGTGTCATCGGGCGTGGTCGTCGAGCCCGACATCGGGCCGGTGGTCGAGGTCGGGCCCGGGACACCGGTGGTGGTGTCGGCCGTGCCGCTCGACAGGCTGGTGGTCTCCTCCGGCTTGTCGCCACAGGCCGGCAGCGCGAGGATCGATGCGGTAAACAGGACCAGAGTGCAGCTTCGCATGCGAGCAACCTTAGAGCCTGCGAGGCGAGCGCGATAGTCCCGGTTCGGCGCTTGCAGTGCGGCGCGCGACCTGCCACATTCTGCAAATGGGGTCTCGCATCGCGTGCGCCGTGTGTCTGTGGATCGCCGGATGCGGGCCGATCGGGGCCGAGACGGAGGAGACCGGAGCGTCGGGCTCTACATCCACGACGTCATCGTCGTCGTCGTCGTCGTCGTCATCATCATCATCATCCCCGACCACGGACGCGTCGACGGGTGAGGCGAGTTGCATGGCGTTCGCGCCGGACTTCATGGTCCCGCCGTCCTCGACGCGCGAGGCGGCGGTCGTGACGACCGTGGGGCCCGGGCCCCGCTTCGAGGTCCCCGCGCAGTGGCTGATCTGGCACGCGGACTTCGCCAACAACCTGCACTTGACCCGACCCGAGCTCGAGGCCGTGCGCGAAGGCGCGGGTGACTGGGATACGGAGTACGCGCAGGTGCTCGCCGCGGTGCTCGACCACGACCATTGCTCGGCGCACGTCGGGGGTGAGGGCTGGGGCGCCGAGGCGGTGGCCTTCGGCGACCTTCAGCTGCGGGTGTACGTGCTCGACGAGTTGCCGACCGACGTGCTCGATCGCCTGGGCAGCACCTTGATGGGAGGCATCGTGCAGGACATCGAGATCGAGATTAGCGAGCCGTGGATGCGGGCCGTGCTGCACTGGGACAACTGGTACGGTGATTACGGAGGCCCTGCGAACCTCGATCTCCGCCTGCGCCGGTTCGAGACCGCGACGGTCGTTCTGGCAGGCATGTATGCCGACGGTTTCGACGACCCGAAGGCGCAGTTCGAGGCGATCGTCGCCGGCACCTGCTGGAGCCCGGGCACGGGTGAGTGCTGTGCTTCCGACGAGTGAGGTCGGAGCGGTTAAGAAGTTTCAGGCAGGAATTTTGGCGGCGGGCCGAGCAAAGCCATGTTGCGGGATGCCGCAGGTCAAGAAGGCGCGCAGCTCATCGTTCACGAAGCGCGGCAGCGCAGCGGCAGGATTGTCGTCGGTCCACGACGCAAGGAACGACGCAAGGTGGGCTTGCATGACGCGGTAAAGTGCGGTTGCCTCCGGTGCACGCCGCTGGTACCCCCCAGTCTCAGGATAGTTGTCGCTTTGACCGATAAACCACAGGAGGGGCGAGAACCAGTAGAAATGAATTTCCCCAGTACGAATCAATCCGACGCCAGCAACCTCGAGTTCGAGGTGACCGTCGATGAGGCGATCGAGCCGGCGTCGGCGAGTCCGGCGAAGCCGGCGACGGCGGTTCTCGTGATCATCCCGCGAGGGATCAAATTCAAGGTGGACATGGAGAGCCACCCCTGGCGCGACGTGCGTGCGGATCCCGGTAGGAGAGGCGACGTGACGGCGAAGACCCGCCGGCGGCACTCGGCCGAGTTTCGGGCGAATGCGGTGCGCAAGCTAAACGAACCAGGTCAATCGGCGCAGGCAATCGCCGACGAGCTCGAGGTACGCCCGTCCCTGTTATACAGGTGGCGGCACTGTCTGATCACCGACGGCGCGTACGAGGAGCAGGGCAACGGCGAGCTGCGCTTCCTGGCCGCGCCACCGCCGACGCCGGAGCGCATGACCGCC
>JAYUXQ010001036.1:0-3111 GCA_043752905.1 Nannocystis sp.
CGCGCCGTCGGGGGAGCTCAGCAGGGTGCCACCGTCGCCGACGGCGACGTAGAGCTCGTCGACGGTGAGGCCGCCGTCGGCTTCGTCGCCGGGCTGGACGTCGAAGAGCCCGCAGGCAGATGTCCCGAGAGACAGGATGAGGAGCAGCAGCGAGCGCATGGGCGGGCAGTCTAACAGAGCGATGCGCGCGCGTGGCGGGGTCCCTGCGCGCGGGCCTTCCGTTTAGTGCGGACATCGCCAGCCGGAGGTCGCTTTCAAGGCGTGGCGCTTCTTCGTCGGCACGTGGTGAAGATCGCCGGGCTCTCCTTGCCCGGCAGGGGCGCCCTGCTGCGTGATGTTGATCTGCGAGAGGCCGATGCGCGTGGTTTCGTCGGAATTCAAATAGACATCCCAGTGATATCCGCCGCCCGTGGCCGGGCGCGCCCACCATTGCCCCTGCGCGTCGAGCCAGCACGGGCGGCTCTGATGCGTGCCCCAGACCCTGGTCTGCGAGTTCATCCATCGAGGTGGCGGGCAGTACGGGTGGTGCCCGGGTCCATGCCGATCCGGGAGTCGATCATCCATGCGTCGTGTCCATGGAGTCTCGAGGTGGCGTCGCTTCCCGACGCAGGGCACCGTCGTGGTCGGTGCTCCGCGGAGCGCCACCGATAGTCGCCAGCGCAGGACCTCGATGAGCTCGACGTCGTTCGAGGACTGGTCGCGCGCGTTGCGTCCCCTGATGCGATGGCAAAGCAAGACGACCTGGACTTGCTCTCGCGCGGCGATCTGGACGGCGGCTGCGAGGACGCGCTCCAGTTCATTTCGCCACGTGCGTCCGAACGCCGACCAGTCGGCCATGAGCGGCACGCCCCACATCTTTCCGGCGAGCAGGGCCGAGGGGAGCGTCCGCCCGTGTCGACGGTGTTCGCGAAAGCGCGCCAATGCTGTCTTCAGGGGACGCTGCGCGATGTCCTCGATGGTGCGCGCCTCCTCCCGGTAGATCGTATCGAACCATCGCAGGTCGTCGACGGCGACGACGAGCCGGGCCCCCGGCTGCACGAGCAAGGAGTTCGCGTCGTCGAGGCGTTCACGCAGGCGATGCTCGGCGAGGTCTCGCTGCGCCGGTTCACCGCTGGCAATGCCGTCCTCCCGGAAGAATCCGGGGTCGAGGACGACGAGCATCAGCCCTCCTCCGGCTCTTCGCCCTCGTCGTGTACGATCGCGCTCGCTGTGGTAGGTCCGGGTGGGGCTGCGGTGGACTTGTCGAGCGCGGCGTCGTAGATCTCGCGCTCCTCATCGGTGGCGACGTCCATGAAGTCCGCGGGCCAGCGCTCGAAGTCCCCCTGTTCGGTCAGGGCAGAGGCCGACAGCGTCGAGTTTCCGGCGCTGTCCTGCGAGACCTCGACGATCGAGACGTTGTCGCGGAGCCAGGTCTCCAGCAGGCTGCCCTGCGGCGCGCGGGCGATGAGGCCACGCAGGCGCCGGACGAAATGATCGCTGTGGGTCTCGACGATGAGGTTTCGTCCGCACATGGCGAGCGCGACGAACCAGTGCGCGAGCTGGGTCTGGAGCTTGGGATGGATGTGCGCCTCGGGCTCCTCGAGCGCGGCCAGCGAGTAGCTGGTGAGAGACGCCAGGAAGGCGTCACGCCCGACGGTCTCGCTGCCCTCGAAGCGCTTCGGGTCGAGGAGGAGCCCGTACTCGACGAGGGGGAGGAGATAGGTGAGGCCGCGTCCGACGTGCTGCAAGGTCGCCTTGCCGAACAGCAGGCGAAACCCGATCTCCTGCACGTCCTCGATCGAGATCTGGCCGACGAGGCCCATCGCGGCGAAGACGTCGTTGACCGCCTCGACGAGCGGCCGGGCTTGCACGGTCGTCTCGAGCGTGGGGACGTTGTCCTCGATGCGAACGGGGCGCAGATAGTGGACCACGTCGTTGCGTCGCGCGTGGAGGATCTCGGCGGCGTACTCGCCGGAGACACCGACGGTCTCGGGCGGCTCCGAGGCGCTCACACGGTAGAGCGTCGGGGGGAGCGAGCGGGTCGAGCCGAGGAAGCCGAAGCCGCGCAGCAGCGCGCGCAGGTCCTCGAGCGGCTGACGACAGCGAAACAGCCACAGGTTGTGACGGATGCGATTGGCGTCGCGTGGGCCGCTTCCACTTCGGTCAAAGGTGAGGTGCGGGATGAAGTGGTCCCACTCGACGCCGAAGCCTTCGACATCGTCAGAGTCGATGGCGAGATGAAACCCACCATCGCGCCCTCGAACCAGGAGGACGGCGAAGTCACTGGCGTAGATCTGCGGGGGGGCTGCCAGGAACTGTGCGAGAGATCGACGTTTGTGTGGGCCCTGTGAGACGATTCTTACTTTGGTGAGGTGTGTTCGGCGGCCTTCGCTCCCGAAACAAAGCTCGACCCGGGTCTTCACGACGGCGTGGCTCTTCCCGTAACTCAGTCCGGGGACACCGTTGTCGATCAGCACCTTCTCGGAGGTCTTCACCGTGCTGGCGAGCGCCTGCGCAAGGTCGAGTTGCGATTCGAATTCGAGCGCAAAGGTCGGGCCCGGATTCTCGTCGTCGAGCGTCTCGGGCCAGCCGTGGGTGAGCTCGCGCAGGCTCAGGGCCTCGACGGTCCCGACGAGGTTGAGCGGCACATCGGTGCGGGGGTTCTCGAGGGTCTGCTTGAGCAGCAGGAGCGCCTGGACCATGGTGCTCTTGCCGCTGTTGTTCCTGCCGACGAGGACCGTCAGGGGCTTCAGGTCCAGGCGCGTCGGCGCCAGGTAGCTCTTGAAGCGCGTGACCTCGATCGAGAGGAGGCGAGCGTGAGACATGCGCCGTGACTACCAGAGCCGGCGACGCGCCGTCGAGCCGTCGGGCGGGAATTTATCCCCGAGGGCCATTTTCAGGCGCGCAGCATCCAGTCGAGCGACTTGTAGTTGGCGACGTCCGGGAAGCTGCTGGCGAGGGTGTCGGGGATGCCGAGGGCCTTCATCACGGTGCGCCACACGTGGCCGCCGGCGAGGCGACCGCTGTTGTCGGTGACGCCGGGCATCGGCGCGCCGGTGTCCGGGTTGGGCGAGCTGTAGCTGTAGACGTGGCCGTCGCCGTCGTCGCCGGCGACGCCGACGTCGCCGTAGT
>JAYUXQ010001037.1:0-3109 GCA_043752905.1 Nannocystis sp.
CGGGGCCAAGCCCGGGGCCGGCCATGGCACCCGCAAGGCCGCAGGCAACAACGCCAACAAGAACCACGCCGCCAAGAACGCCGGCCCGGCCCGCGAGAAGCGGCGCGGCGCCCCCGTCAACACCAGCCGCGCCGCTGCGCGTGCCGGCGGCCGCAACCGCGACGTGGGCCGCGATGATCGCGACGTTCGTCCGGCGCGCGAGCAAGCTGTCCGCGAGGACAGGCCCGAGCGCAGCCGCGGCAGCGAGGAGATCGGCACGCCGCCGGAGCGTGGCACCACCCGCCGCGACATGGCGGCCGCCAGCGCCGCGCGCAAGGCCGATCCCGAGTCAGGCGGCAGCAAGCCCCGCCGCGACGCCCGCAGCGACCGCAGCGACCGCAGCGAGCGTCCGAAGGCCGGCGCTCGCGTCCCGCGGTCCGGCCCCGACGGCCGCGGCAAGGTCGGCTCACGCGCGAGCAAGCCGGTCCCCAAGGGCCCCCGACCGGCCCGCATCAGCAAGACCAGCGGCGGCTCGACCCTGCGTGCGACCCAGGCCCGCACCAGCGCCAAGGTCACCGCGAAGAAGCTCGACAAGGCCAGCGAGCGCAGCAAGCAGCTCGCCCGCAACCTCGCCAACCCGGGCCCGAGCGCCCGCGCCACGCGAGCCGCGAAGGCCACGCCCGCACCGCCGTCATCGTCATCGTCATCGTCATCGTCATCGTCATCGTCATCCTCATCCTCATCCCCCGCGCGGCAGCCCCGGCGTCCGACCGGCGCCCCCTCGAAGGTCGGCGCGACCGTCGACACGGACCACGACCTCGACGATGAGCTCGACGATCTCGAGGAGCTCCACGACGACAGTGACGACACGGACGACAGCGACGACAGCGACGACACGGACGACAGCGACGACGGCGTCGACCCGGACGCCGGCAAGCCCGGGCGCGCCGACAAATTGCGCAGCGTCGAGGCCCGCCTGCTCGCAGCGGCCGACGCCGCCCAGGCAGCCGAGCACGCAGCCAGTGTTCGCCCGGCGCGGACCCCCCGCCCGGCGAAGCCCGACGCTTCCCGCCCGCCGCGCCAGCGCGCCGTCGCCGACGCCCCCGCGCCGACGTCGACCCGCCGCAGCACCACCCCGGATCTCACCTCCGACCTCGGCGACGAGTTCTTCGACGAGCGTCCCGAGCCCGCGAAGCCGGCGAAGCCCGCGGTGACGCCGGGCGTCAGCAAGGCTGTCCGCGGCTTCGCGGACGGCAAGGCTCCGCCGCGCAAGGAGCCGATCACGTCGACGAAGCCGGCGAAGTCCGCCAAGCCGCGGATCCCGACCGGCCCGGAGAAGCTCGCCCCGGCGCGGGTCCGCCTGCAAAAAGTCCTCGCCTCCGCCGGTGTCGCCGCGCGGCGCAAGGCCGAGGACCTGATCACCGGCCGTCGCGTGACCGTCAACGGGCGGATCGTCTCGGAGCTGGGCGCCAAGGTCGACCCCGAGCGTGACGAGATCAAGGTCAACGGCAAGATCGTGCAGGTCGAGAAGAAGGTCTACTTCGTGCTCAACAAGCCCGACGGGGTCGTCTGCAGCGCCGAGGGCCACAAGGACAGCGAGGGCCGCCCGACCGTGCTCTCGCTGCTGCCGGCGGTCACCCAGCGGATCTATCCGGTCGGTCGCCTCGACTTCCACTCGCGCGGCGTCCTGATCCTCACCAACGACGGCGAGCTCTCGGCCGCGCTCACGCATCCGCGGCACGAGGTCGCCAAGACCTACCACGTGAAGTTCCAGGGCCGCCTCGACGACGACGCCCTCGCCGCGCTCGGCCGGGGGATCACCCTTGAGGACGGCACCGTCACCAGGCCCGCCGAGGAGGTCAGCGTCGTCAAGGAGACCGCCACCAACACGTGGGCCCAGATCACGATCCGCCAGGGCCTCAACCGCCAGATCCGGCGCATGGGCGACGCTCTGGGCCATCCGGTGCTCAAGCTGATCCGCGTCGCGGTCGGCGCCGTCACGGCCGACGGCCTCGCCGATGGTGAGTTTCGTCCGCTCACCCCCACCGAGGTCTACGACCTCATGGCGGCCGCGCTGGGCTAAACACTCCGCGCGACACCCGACCCCGACCCCACGGGAACGCTCTTGCGTCGCGCCCGGGGCCGGGGTAGTTTCCCGCCCCCTTCCTGTATCTCGCCAG
The DNA here is from genome assembly GCA_043752905.1 of Nannocystis sp. Classification (GTDB taxonomy): domain Bacteria; phylum Myxococcota_A; class Polyangia; order Nannocystales; family Nannocystaceae; genus Nannocystis. The sequence continues at coordinate 2,160 of JAYUXQ010001037.1, forward strand.
CTCCGTCGTCCTTGCCTCCGCGGCGAGCCAGGGGCTGTACCTTCGTAGGATCCAAGACCTCATGGCCAAGAACTCTCAAGTGCTGCGCGACCAGAAGCGCGACAAGCTCATCGCCAAGTACGCCGCCCGCCGCGAGGAGCTGCGCAAGCAGCTCAAGAACCCCAACCTCGAGATCGAGGAGAAGATGGCCGTCTCGGCCACGCTCTCCAAGCTCCCGGCGAACTCCTGCCCCACCCGCAAGACCCGCCGCTGCATGCTGACGGGCCGCTCCAAGGCGGTCTATCGCAAGTTCGGCCTCGCCCGCATGGTGTTCCGCGACCTCGCCCTCCGCGGCGAGATCCCGGGTGTGACCAAGTCGAGCTGGTGAGCCGCCGAGAGGAACCTTCGCCATGAAATCCGGAATTCATCCCGCATACCGCAAGGTCCTGTTCGTCGACGGTGCCACCGGCGACGAGTGGGTCTCCTACTCCACGATGAGCAGCAACGACAACCGCACCCACCAGGGTGAGGAACTGCCGTTCATCCGCCTCGAGATCTCGTCGGCCAGCCACCCCTTCTGGACCGGCCAGGCCCGCGAGGTCGACACCGAGGGTCGCATGGACCGCTTCCGTCGCCGCTACAACGTCAAGGGCGGCTCGGCCACCGGCCAGGCCCAGATCCCAGGCACCCCGACCCTCGCACCCATGCCGATGGTCGCCGAGCCGGCCACCGCCGCCGCAGGCAAGAACGCCAAGGGCGCCGCGGCCGCGAAGCCGGCCAAGAAGAAGTGAGCCGCTGAGGCTGCTCGCCGGTCGGTCCTGACCGGCCCGGACCCCGCGCTCGCAAGAGCCGCGGGGTTCATCGTTTAACCGCGACCATCCGACCAGACCCCCGGGACATGTCCCGGAGGACATGCCCGTCGGTCCATGGCCGCAAAGACAGGCGCACTTGTGCACATCGCGCGGCCCCCC
>JAYUXQ010001038.1:0-7682 GCA_043752905.1 Nannocystis sp.
CTCGCGGAGGGAGCTCCCGGTCGGTAGTCCGAATGCGTAGTCCTGACGCTGAAAGCTATGGGGCAGTATGTCGATGCCCGCACCGTCGTCGTCCTCGACCAGAGCTTTGAGGGTGGGCTGGTCGTATACCAGCGCGTCGACCTCGCGCGCGCCGATCGCAGCCAGTCCGGCCTCCGGGGTCCTGAAGCTGCGAAAGTTTAGATTCATCTCACGAAGATAAGCTTCGCTGGTGGTGTTCATCACGGTGCCGACGCGAAGTTTACCCAGGTCCTCAGGACCACTCACACTGGCTTCGAGGCGCCCGACGGTGAGGGAGCTGGTGATCGCGGCTGTGACCGTCGTCAAGATGATGAGCGACGCGAGCATCCACAGCATGGCAAGGAGGCGCCCCGCGCCGGTTCGGGGCACCTTGTCACCGTAGCCGACCGTCGCCATCGTCACGACGGCCCACCACAGGCCGGCGTAGACGCCTGTTGCGTGCGAGCCCTGAAAATGCGGGTTGTGCTTGCGCTCGAGCAGCCACATCAACGCGCCGACGGCGACTTGAAGGCCGGCGAAGATCATGAGCAGCCGAAGAAAGCCCATGTTGAAGACCGCGACGAAGACGTCGATCCAGTCGTCGGATCGGCCGTGGGCCAGAGCGATCGCCAGGCCCGTGGTGAAGAAGGGGTGCGTGAAGTCGATGCGTTGCTCACGCTCGGCGGTGACGGTGATCGCGCCGACTGCGAGGTCGAGGGAGCCGTCCTCGAGACCGCGGATCAGGCCGTCGAGGTCGCGCTCCTGCAATTCGAAGCGGAGGTCGAGCTCCCCGGCGATCTCGCGCCAGAGAGCGATGCTCGTCCCGCTCCAGCGACCATCCTTTTCATGAACGACGAAGGGGGGCGTGCACTTGATCCCCACGACCAGGACGCGGTCCGCCGGTGGGCCGAGCCCGACGTCGATGGGCCCGGTCGCCATGGACAGCGCGAAGCCGAACCCGAGCGAAGTCAGCATTACGCCGCCGGTGCAGCGTCCTGGGCGCAGAGTAGCCGGCAGGTCGCTCGGTCGTCGTTGTTGCGGTCGGCACCCTCGACGACCGATGGGTCGCAGCCGCCGAGCACCAGTAGTAACAGGAGCTTCGAGAATCGTGGAGTCGTCATGGCGCGTCCCTCTCCTATTGCTAAGCAAAGCTCATGCCAGCGTTTTAACACCATTCGCCGCCACTCTTCGTGGGGGTGTTCTGACTTAAGCGTCGAGCCTCTCGCGCAGATCCTGCACCCCAACGCAGGGCGCCGTTGCGTTCGGGTAGCCCTTCAAGGACCGAGGTTTGCCATGTCGTGTTGACGTGAAATAATCCGCAGCGCGGCCTCGAATAACCCACTGAGCCACCAAAACTGCCGCGAGGACTGGCACAAGACGGCAGCGTTTAGCGCCGGAGTCACGCGATGACGCCAGCGAGTACACTGCCCGCGATGGTGAGCGCTCTGTCGGAACGGGTCCAGTGTGAGGCGCTGCGGCGCAAGTTGATGCCGGTGGAGGCCGCGGTACGTCATGTCCGTGACCGCGACACGATCGCCGTGAGCGGGTTCACGAAGGCGGGTGAACCCAAGACCTTCCTGCTCGCTCTCCCCGCACACCTGGCGACGCTCGGCCCTGACGCGCGGATCTCGTTGTTTAGCGGCGCCTCGCTGTCGGAGGAGATTGAGGGCAGCCTGGCGCCATTCATCGCGCGTCGAGCTCCGTACATGGCCAGTGACGCCTCGCGGCGGTTGATCCACGCCGGCAAGATGAGTTACACGGATGTCCATCTGTCTCACTTCGCGCGCGGCATGATGTACGGGTTCTACGGTGAGATCGACCTCGCCGTAATCGAGGTGACGCGGATCCGGCCCGACGGCAGCGTGGTCCTGTCGGCCTCGGTCGGTGTGTCTGCCGAGGCGCTAGCGAAGGCGCGGGCGATCGTGCTGGAGGTCAACACGGCGCTCCCCGACTTGACGGGCTTACATGACATCGTGCTCCCGCCTGCGCCTCCGACGATCGGCTGGCCGGTCCCTGTCACCGGCGTGCGCGACCGCGTCGGTCTGCCGTATGTACCCCTCGACCCGGCCCGGGTCGTCGCCGTGGTCGAATCGCAGCGCCCGGATTATCCGGTCACGTTTAGCGCCGATGAAGTGACGTGCGGCCAGATCGCCCGAAACGTGATCGCCTTCCTGGTCGAGTGCCGCGACCGCTTCGACTGGCATCACTGGGTCCCGCCCCTGCAGTCCGGCGTCGGCAACATCGCCAACGCGATCGTCGCCGAGCTGCACCGCTCGCCGTTCACGCGCCTGCACTTCTGGACCGAGGTGTTTCAGGAGGGCATGCTCGGCCTCCTCGCCGACCGCGACCGCTTCGCCGGTGCGTCGTCGACCGCGCTCTCGCTCGCCGACACGACCCCAGCGCGGCTGGCCCGCATCGTCGACGAGGCCCGCGGCGACCTGGTGCTGCGGCCGATGTGGATGTCCAACAACCCGGAGATCATCAGCCGCCTGCACGTGGTTGCGATGAACACCCCGCTCGAGGTCGACATCTACGGCCACGTCAACTCCACCCACATCGAGGGATCTCGCATCGTCAACGGGATCGGTGGCAGCGGTGACTTCTTTCGTAACGCCTATCTCAGCGTCGCGCATATACCCTCGGTGCGCCACCTCCGTGACGGCCGCACCGTCTCCTGCGTGCTGCCCTTCGTCAGCCACGTCGATCACACCGAGCACGACATCAAGTGCATCGTCACCGAGCAGGGCTACGCGACCCAGCTCGGCGTCTGCTCCCCGCGGGCCCGCGCCCACGAGATCATCGAGCGCTGCGCCCACCCGCACTTTCGTCCGCTCCTGCGCCAGGCAGTGGCCCTCGCGGACGGCGGGGACGAGCCGCGGATCAGCAAGCCCGAGCTGCTCGAAGGCTGGTCCCGGGAGTACCACGCGGCGTGTAGCGAGTTCCCACGGCCGTAGCGGCGGAGGCGTCATGGACGACTGAAGCTTTGCCGGTTCACACTTGGGGATCGTCGAGCGGGGCAGGCCGCCTGGAGCCGAGAGACGATCGCACATCAAGGCAGAAGAGCAGCGTCGCCGCGGCGAGCGAACCAACGAGCGACCACATCGCCCATACGACGATCTCCTGCGCCGCCCCGGCGACTGCGGCGCGTGACGCAATGATGGAACTGGCAGCCAAGGCGAGCGTATAGGTCCTCCCTTGAGGCACATCATCCTGGAGCGGGAGATTGCACGTCCCCGGCGGCTCCTTACCCGCCAGGTATTGATCGCGCTTTGCGCGCATCTGTTTCGAGACCTCTGCGTCACCGACCAGCAAACTCCCCCCGAGCGGGTCTTCAACGAGACGGGAGACCGACTTCGGATCCAGCGTGAAAGGCTATTCAAGGGCACATGGCTCGTCAGCGATGGCTTCCGGGAAGTTGATTTGAAGGACGTCGATACGCATCGGATCCGTCGGGTTCATCGGGGCGCCTTCCTGTTGCAGACGCAAAATCCACGCAAGGGCGACTGGCGACAGCTCTCTCAACACCTGGGGAGCATCGACGTCCGAGGAGCAGCCGAGCTCACAACGGATAGCGGAATCTCCATTGAAGTATTGAATCTCATACCCGCCCGGGTTGTCTGGGCCCAAGTACAATCCCGCCAACTCATCCCATCGTTCGAAAAGGAGCTCTCGGGAGAGTTGTTCCTCAGTCGCCTCTGTCAGCACACCGGTGTGCGTGACCTTCCAGTTGCGAAGGTTGCTCTCGGAGACATCCGCGACCGTATACCGGCAGTCTGCAGGTATACGGTCGGGCACGGCGCGGTGACCGATGTCGCCAAGACGCGCGCGCATCGGTGAACGACGCGCGCGCATCCGGGCGCGGTGGTCATTGCGTATTGCCGGGGTCGCGCAGGCGGTTGGGGACGATCGGGCGATCGAGCCAGTGGCTGCCGGACTCGGCGAGGGCGCTGAGAAACGAGGGGCGCACCCACTTGAGGCGGTCGAGCACGCGCTCGTCATCCTCGACCTTGATGTACAGGCCCTCCATCGCGTCGTGGCCGTCGGTCTCGGCGACGACCTGCGCGGCAGAGACACCGACCGCGGCGCCGGCCTCGACGAGGCGCTCGCGCCACGCCGGGGTCTTGAACAGGGACGGGCCGACCCGCGTGGTCACGTCGGCGAGCCGGTCCGGGCGGCCCTCCCACAGTACGGCGACCGAGACGACCGGGAGCCCGGCGAGCAGATCGCGGCGCCGCGCGGTCGAGAGGAACAGGTCGTGCGCGCGGTCGTAGAGGTCGAACTCCATGAAGTAGGCCGGCAGCGCGTCATAGAAGCAGGTGTGCTTGGCGTACATCCATTCGCCGTACATGATGAAGCGCTCGCCCAGCGCGAGGTAGAAGTCCTCGGCGTGATTGTTGGCCCATTGCTTGAAGCGGTCGAAGTGACGCTCGCGCGGGCCGCCGGTGAGGTAGTGGCCGCGCGACTGCAGGAGCAGGCGGCCCCGGTCGTCGAAGCTGACGCCCGCGTTGGCACCGTCCATCTTCTCCTCGACGACCAGGAACTTGCCGCGCACGTCCTTGAACGCGACGGCCTCGAGGTCGTGGTCGCCGTGCTGAAAGCGTGAAGTCTCGAGGTGGCGGGTGCGCGGGTATTTCTTGAGGATCGGTTGCAGGGACATGACGGCCTCCCGGGGAGATCGAGGTGAGATCGAGGTGAGATCGAGGTGAGATCGTGGCTGTCGCATGGGACAGGTCCTAAAAGGACAGGACACGCGTCGGGCCCGACGGCGTGGCGGCCGGGCCTTGCCGGGCGCTCGGGCGGCTGCGAGCCCGTCGGGTTCGGCGAAGCCCGGGGCTGCCGACGTCGTGAGAACGCGAGAGGTCCCGGGAGGTCAGGGGCATCAGGAGCACCGCTGCCAGTCGCGCTGTGGAGCAGGGCGAGGGCGCAGCACCGGCTGAGTTATGTCGTCGCGAACGGCATCAGGACTACCAGCGGCAGGCAGTGTCTCACGCCCGTCGACGCAGGGTCAAGGCGAGGCACGCACGCGTGGCCGCGGAAAAACCCGTGAGCTGACGCGCGGCATGAACGCGCTGGACCGCAGCGTTGCTATCCCCGGGCGCGTTGCCATCCCCGGGCGCGTTGTTATGCCCGGGCGCGTTGCTATCCCCGGGCGCGTAGCCTTCCCCGGGCGCGTAGCCTTCCCCGGGCGCGCAGGCGAAGTCGCGGGGCGCGGGACAGTTGCGGCTTCGATGGTTGACCGTGGCGAGGGCGACGGATACGTTCGCGATCGTGGGCGCTCGGTTTCCATTCACGTCGTTTCCTCGCGGCTGGTACGTGGTCGGTGCTTCGCCGGAGGTGCCCGCCGGCACGGTGAAGACGGTGCATTATTTCGGCCAGGACATCGTGCTGTTTCGGACCGAGTCCGGCGTGCTGTCGGCGGTCGACAAGACCTGTCCACATCTGGGTGCGCACCTCGGGGTCGGACACGTCGAGGGCGAGTGCCTGCGCTGCCCGTTCCACGACTGGGGATTCGCCACCGACGGCCGCTGCGTCGACGTGCCCTACGCGCCGAAGATCCCGGCGAAGGCGGTCGTGAAGACGTGGCATATGCGCGAGCTCAACGGCCTCATCTTCCTCTACTTCTGTCCGGCTGGCCTCGCGCCGACGTGGGAGATCCCCGAGATGGACATGACCGGGTGGACGCCCAACCGCGTGATCCGCTGGGAGCTGCGGTCGCACCCGCAGGAGATCGCGGAGAACACGGTCGACTGCTCGCACCTCAAGCCGGTGCACCACGTGCACTCGACCGAGGTGATGTCCGTGGAGTGCGGCGAGAATGTGATGCACGTGGTGCTCAACATGGTCGCCAGCGGCGCGCCCATTGGCATGCCCGAGGAGATCAATGACGTCGAGCTCGACGTCACGCTGCACGGCCTCGGCCAGATCATCTCGCGCACGCACGTGCGTACGGCCGACCTGCGGGCGATGCAGCGGATCCACGCGACGCCGGTCGACGAGGAGCGCATTGCGATCTTCGGCGTCAATAACACCAGGGAGACCGCGGACCCGGGCTACACCCGCGAGGTCGACGACCTGTTCTGGAACGCGTTCATCGTCGACTTCCCGAAGGACTTCCCGATCTGGGAGTCCAAGGCGTATATCGACAAGCCGCTGCTGGTGGGTGGCGACGGCCCGATCGGTCGCTACCGCCGCTGGTGCCGGCAGTTCTACCCGGAGCTGGCGACGAACGCCGCGGCGCAGGCGACCGCGCAGGCCCGCGCGAAGCCGCCGCTGGTGCGCCTGAGCGAGTGGGTCCGCCGCATGACCCGGGCCCCGGCGAGCGTCGGGGAGCCGCTGGACGCCCACTTGAACGAGGCGTCGCGGCCCAGGGACAAGCCGACCAGGGCGCAGCAGCAGCAGCAGCGCTTCGAGTCGGTAGCCGCGTATTTCGAGAGCCTCGAGGCCCGCTTCGACCGCCACGCCGCCGGCGACCTCGAGGCGGTGTTTCAGTGGGTGCTGACCGGCGAGGAGCCCCGCGCCCACTTCGCCGAGGTCCGCGCCGGCAAGATCCAGATGGCGACTGGCACCCACGCGGCGCCGACCGTGACGATCGAGATGTCCGCCGAGGACTATCTACTGATGATCAACGGCGATCTCAACGGCGCTCGCGCGTTCTCCACCGGACGCGGCCGCCTGCGCGGCCCGGTCCGCCTGGCCATGCGCATGCAAAAGCTCTTCCCCCTCGAGCGCGCGGTCTGACATGGACTGGGCGGCCTGGTTCGGCATCGTGCTGGCCTCCATCCTCGGAGGCCTGGTGATCTTGTGGGGCGTCGGCGGGTACTATCATATCCGCTACTACGTATTGCGCCGCGACGCGCCCGAGACCTGGAAGTGCCAGCCGCGCCGGTTCCTGCGCGCGGACCAGCAGCGCCAGGCGATGCTCCTTAGCAGCATGAACCTGATCGTCGGCGGCATCCTTTCGGGCAGCTTCATCTACGCGCTGACGCACGGCTTCGAGACGCCGATGTACTTCGACGTCGACGACTACGGCTGGGCCTACACGCTCGCCAGCACGGTGCTGCTGTTCGTGCTCGTCGATGGGCTGGCATATTATTCGCACCGCTTCCTGCATATGCGCGCGCTGTTCCCGCACGTGCACCGCTGGCACCACCGCTACATCGCCACCACGCCCTTCGTGGTCACTGCGATGCACCCGGCGGAGTTCCTGCTGTTCCAGGCGGCGACCTTCTTCCCGATGTTCGTCATCCCATTCCACTACGCCTCGGCGATCGTGGTATTCGTCTATATCCTGGTGTTCAATATCATCGATCACTCGGGCGTCAAGCTGCGCTCTAGCTTACCCTGGCAGGGGCCGAGCGCGTTCCATGACGACCACCACGTGTACTTTCACTGTAACTTCGGCCAGGTGCTGACCCTGTGGGACCGCATGCATGACACGCTGCGCCGCGAGGGGCGCCGCTATGGCGTGGATGTGTTCGGCGGCAAGGGGAAGCCGATCGATGGGGCCGGGGGCAAGGGGAAGTTCATTCGCTACGACTGATCCCATGAATAACCGGGGGAGAGGTCGATGATGCAGGCGCCGTGGGATCTGGCGGAGCACTTGCCGTGGCACGTGCTCACGAGCCCCCTTGAAAAATGGGCGGTGCAGCCGTCGTTCTTGATCG
>JAYUXQ010001039.1:0-3108 GCA_043752905.1 Nannocystis sp.
ACCGCGAAGCTCTCGATGTGCAGCTCCATGCGGCCGGCCTCGATCTTCGACAGGTCGAGGATGTCGCTGATGATCCCGAGCAGGTGCGTCCCGGCGACGTGGATCTTCTGCACGTCGTTGCCGAGCTGGGCCAGCGGACCGCCCTTGTCGCCCTCGCGCGAGGCGTGGCTGCGCAGCTCGTCCTGGGCGATCTCCGAGTAGCCGATGATCGCGTTGAGCGGCGTGCGCAGCTCGTGGCTCATGTTGGCCAGGAAGGCGCTCTTGGCCCGGCTCGCCTCGATCGCCTCGTCGCGGGCGACCTCCAGCTTCTCGTTGAGGTCGCGCAGACGACGGTCGCTTCGCACGCTGTCGGTGACATCCGAGGCGACCCCGATCACCCCCTGCAAGGTCCCGCGGCTGTCGCTAAACGGCGCCGTATACGTCTCGAAGCTGCGGTCGAGGAACTCGAACACGCCACGCAGCGCAGCCCCTGCGAGCGCCCGTCGCACGCCGTCGAGCAACGACGGGATCCCCGCGAACACGTCGAAGGCCGACTTGCCCGGCGTGCGCGCGTCGGCCCGCGGATCAAAAATGTGCGGCTCGAGGCCGACGGCCGCCAGCCCGCGGCCCTCGAGCAAGATGATCTGCCCGCGTGTGTCGACCGCGAACAGCACCAGCGGTACGTTCGCCACGACGCTACGCAGCACCTCGAGGTGCACCGCGCTGCGCTGCAGCTGGGCCTCCACCGGCGCCGCGCGGCCGGCCACGTACACCACCTGCTCGGTGTCGCTGCGTCGCAGGCTCCACAGCAGCGGCGCATCGCCGCCACGCACCCGCGCCGTCACGCTGACTTGCACGTCGGGCCGCGCCTGGGACCGCACCTCGGGTCCGAGCCGCGCCCACGCCTCGCGCCAGGCCTCGCGGTCCTCCGGTCGCAGTAATCCCTCCGCCGGCGCGCCCGCGACGACCTCGCTGCCGAGCGCCTGTCGCCACGCCGCGTTGACGAGCACGACGCGACCCTCGAGGTCGAGCACCGCCATGCACTCGCCCGCCAGGTCGATCAGGCGCGACAGACCGAGGTCCGGGCCGGTCCCCATGGACGGTGGGGACGTCGGGGGCGGTGAGACCTGCGATCCCGCGGCCGGTACATTCGTCTCGTCACGCATGGCGCCCGCGGCTCGCCGAGGGTGCCCCATCCTAGCGACTGGCGCGACGAAATCAACGCCGCCGGCGGGCTACTTCGCCCCGAACACCTGTGTCCACAGGTGTCCGTACTGTCCGCCGGTCGAGTATCCGACCCCGATGTCCTTGTAGGCAAGATTCATGATGTTCGCGCAGTGGCCATCGCTGCCCATCCACTGGCTCATCGTCCCCTGCGCGTCGGGCGAGCCGGCCGCGATGTTCTCCCCCGCAGTGCTAAAGCTCCCGTAGCCGGCCGCCGCCATGCGGTCCGTGAACACCTCGCCGTCGGGGTTCACGTGGTCGAAGAAGTTGCGCGCCGCCATGTCGGCCGAGTGCTTCCGAGCCGCGCAGCGCAGCGCCGGGTGCATCGTCAGCGGGCCCGCCGGACCGAACGCCCCCTTGGTCCCGCAATTGGCCCCCTGGGCGCGCACCTGATTGACGAGGACGAGGATGTCCTGCTCGAGCTGCGCCCACGCCGGGTCCCAGTCGGCGACATCGACGCAATGGGCGTTGTCGGGGACGTCAACCGGTGGAGGCATCCCCGAGTCGGCGCCGCCGGTCGTCTCGTCCCCGGTCGCGCCCGTCGTCGTCGCGGTTGGATCGCTCGTGCCCGGATCGCTCGTCATCGGCGTGGTGTCGTCCCCACCCGTGCTCGCCCCGACCCCGCCCGTGCTCGCGTCCCCGCTCACCTCGCCGGTCGCACCGGTGCCCGCATCGTCCGTCGGATCGTTCGTCGGATCCGCCGTCGGATCCGCCGTCGGATCGGTGGCCGTCGGCTCGACCGTCGCTGGCGAAGTCGTCGCGTCGCCTGTCGTGCTCGACGTGCTCCCGCCCTCGACGTCGCCGTCGAAGCCCACGTAACAGCCGCCGAGCAGCAACGAGAACGAAAGCGCGAGGCGTGAGCGAGCCGGGGCGGACATGCGAGCACCATAGCCCCGAGTACAGCCCGCACTCAAGCGGCCCCGGGACCCCGCAGGGCCGCTCAGGCGCCCGCGGCCTGGCGCTTCCACTCGGCCGGCAACCCGATGTCGAGGAACACCGGGAAGCGGTACGTCGGGTGGCGTCGCTCGAGCTCGGCCCGCACGCGCGCGAGCGCCTCGTCACGCGGCGGCCCCGACGGCTGCTGCGCGGCGATCAGCGCGACGACCTCCTCGAGGTACGCGCGCTGGCGCGTCAGCAGCTCCGGCCCGCCCGAGGGCCCGCGCCCGGGATGCACGAGGCGCGGCCGCAGTGCCAGCAGCTCGTCGATGCGCCGCAACCACTCGTCGGTGCGCCCGATCTCCAGCCACGCGTGCGAGCCATGGGCGGCCAGATCGCCGACGAAGATCTGGTCCTCGAACTGCAACACCACGTGCGCCTCGCTGCACCCGGGGCCCATCACATGGGCCGTCAACGGCAACCCGGCCACATGCATCGACCTCGTCGCGGCGCCGAACGAGGTCGGTCGCGGCATGTCCCGCGGGTAGTCCGGCTTGTAGCGCTCATAAAACGACGCGACCCGCATCGCGTGGATCTCCGGCATGTGCTCCAGCACCTGCGCCGACGTCCACACCTCGATCCCGCGCCGCTGTAGCGCCGTCGTGCCGTTGAACTTGTCGGGGTTCGGATGCAACACGAAGGCCCCGCGCGCCCGCTTGCCGGTCGCGTGCTCGGCCTGCTCCACCGCAGCGACGCCCGCGCTCGGCAGGAACTGCGTATCCACCAACACGAGCCCGTCGGGCCCCGAGATCCAGAACGTCGAGGTCGCGAAGGTCCAGCCGCTCGACACGTACTGGCCCACCCGCGGGTCCGGCGTGCTCGCCACGCTGCCGCCGGTCGGGTCCCGCAGCGCGGTCGACTTCCCGGCGCACGCCGCCGTCAGCAAGGCAAACGTGGTGAAGCTTCGGCGAGACAGGTTCGCGGACGACATGCCCGAAGCATCAGGGCGCCTCGCCGCGCGGTCAAGCG